>JBBIKM010000046.1:0-33154 GCA_037445455.1 bacterium
ATGCCCTCGGTCGCTGAAGGAGCCGACCTGGTGAGTCTCCAGCAGCAAGTGCTGGTCGCCAAGCGCCGCCGCCTGGCGGCCCTCGAATTGACCGGTGCGCGCTATGGTATCAATACGCCGCCGGAGGTGACCGGCAACTGCGAGATGCCCTGCTGGCGCATGACCGCCACCACTTCGCGCAGCGTCTGCACGTCCTCCGCGCAAATCAACGCGGGCCGCCGGGCATGCTGCGTCATGAGGTCACCGACTTTGCCGGTCAGCGCCGGAGATTCAAAAAAGCCGTTGTCGCGCATCCATTTGTTGTCGACGAATTTCGTCATGTAGTTGCGTACGCCATCGGGCAGCACCACCACGCAATTCTGCCCCGCTTTAAGTTTGGGCGCCTTTTGCAGCGCCGCATACATGACCGCGCCGCTCGAGCCGCCCACCAGCAGGCCCTCTTCGCGAATCAGGCGCCGCGCCAGCAGAAACGAATGCTGATCCGTGGTTTTGACCCACTCGTCAACCAGCTCGCGCTCCAACACCGCTGGCACGAAATCATAGCCGATGCCTTCGACTTTGTAAGTGCCGACCTCGTTGCCGCCGCCAAGGATGGAACCCACCGGGTCGGCGCCGACGATGAGGCATTTTGGGCAGACTTCCTTGAGGCGTTTGGCCACGCCGGTGATGGAACCGCCGGTGCCGGCGCCCATCACCACCATGTCGACCTTGCCGTCCAGGTCAGCGAGGATTTCCTGGGCGGTTTCTTCATAGTGCACGCGCGGGTTGTGAGGGTTGGTGTATTGGTCGAGAATGTGCGCGTTGGGCAGTTCGGATTGCAGCCGCCGCGCCACGCTGATGTGGCTCTCCGGAGAATCATAAGCGGCCTCCGTGGGCGTGCGAATGATCTCGGCGCCCAGGGCCTCGAGCACGACTTGCTTTTCCCGGCTCATTTTTTCGGGCATGGTGATGATGACGCGGTAGCCGCGCACCGCGCCGGCCAGCGCAATGCCGATGCCGGTGTTCCCGCTGGTCGGCTCGATCAGCGTGTCGCCCGGCTTGATGCGGCCTTCCGCCTCTGCCGCTTCCACCATGCTGCGGCCGATGCGATCTTTGAGTGAGCCGCCGGGATTGAGAAACTCACACTTGGCATAGAGCCCGCATGCCAACTGCGAGCCCACGCGATGCAGCCGCACCATGGGCGTTTTGCCCACGACCTGCAGGATGTTGTCGAATAGCATGCTGTCCTCATGTTGCGGATTCCAGGCGCGCCGGGCGAAGCCGTGCGGGTTGATTTTGCTCGACTCTGTCGAGCCGGCCGGCGGGCGGGCCCGTCAAAAAACGTGCGATGATAGGAAAATCGCCGGCAAGAAGCAAGCGCGTCTTTGTGGCCGCGGCCGTGCCGGCAGGCGGGAATTAAACCGTTGCATTTCCGGAGGTGATTGGTTATCATAGCGCCTGTTCCGGCGGCGTCTGCGGCTGGCGCCACGGTCAACCAATCTCGCGATCACCGTTTATCAATATGAGGAGCTTTACCTGACATGAGCAGAAGTTCGCAGGATCTCGCGATCATCGAAGAAGTCAAACATGCGCACCAGGCCATCGTTGCCGAAGTCAGCAAGGTCATCGTCGGCCAGCAGGAAGTGATCGAGCAGTTGTTGATTTCGCTGCTGGCCAACGGCCATTGTTTGCTCGTCGGCGTGCCCGGCCTCGCCAAGACCCTTCTCATCAGCACGCTGGCGCGCGTGCTCAAGCTCAAATTCAACCGCATTCAATTCACCCCGGACTTGATGCCCTCCGACATCACCGGCACGGAAATCATCGAGGAAGACGTCAGCACCGGCCGCAAGGCGTTCCGTTTCGTGCACGGGCCGGTGTTCGCGAACATCGTGCTTGCCGACGAGATCAACCGCACGCCGCCCAAAACCCAGGCGGCGCTGCTGCAGGCGATGCAGGAGCATGAGGTCTCCGCCGCCGGCCAAACGCACAAACAGCCGGAGCCGTTCTTCGTTCTGGCAACCCAGAACCCCATCGAGCAGGAAGGCACCTATCCGCTGCCCGAGGCCCAACTCGATCGCTTCATGTTCAATTTGTGGGTGGACTATCCCAGCCTTGAAGAAGAGAAGCTGATCGTGAAGACCACCACCGGCGGCCGCGTCGCCGATCTGCATGAAATCCTGGAGGCGGAAAAAATCCTGGCGCTGCAACGGCTGGTGCGCGAAGTGCCGGTGGCTGACCATGTCGTGGATTATGCCGTCCATCTCGCGCGGCAAACGCGGCCGCATCAAAACGGCGCACCGAAATTCATTCGGGACTGGATCAGTTGGGGCGCCGGCCCGCGCGCCTCGCAATATCTCGTGCTGGGCGCGAAGACGCGCGCGATTCTCGACGGCCGCCCGACTCCGGACATCGACGACATTCGCGCGGTGGCGCGGCCGGTGTTGCGCCATCGCCTGGTCACCAATTTCTCCGCGGAAGCGGAGGGCGTCACCACCGTGCAGATCATCGACGACCTGATCAAGAACGGCCGTTGAGTGCCCACCGCGCCTGCCGGTGATCGCGCCGGCGGGCATTCGCCCGTGCCACTGCAACCAGCTTCGCAACCATGCCGACCGAACCGCTCTACAAGAAATATCTCAAAGCCACCACCCTCTCGCGGCTGAAGAACATGCAACTGCGCGCCCGTTTGGTGGTGGAAGGCTTCATCACCGGCCTGCACCGCAGCCCCTACCACGGCTTCAGCGTCGAGTTTGCCGAACACCGGCAGTACATGCCGGGTGACGAAATCCGTCATCTCGACTGGAAAGTCTACGGCAAGACTGACCGCTTCTACGTCAAGCAATTCGAAGAGGAGACCAACCTCAAGAGCTACGTGGTGGTGGATCAGTCGGCCTCCATGGGGCTCGCGCCCAGCGGCGGCGTGAGCAAGTTTCAATACGCCAGCTTTCTCGCCGCCGCCCTGAGTTATCTCATGATTCACCAGCGCGATGCCGTGGGCCTGACGTTGTTCAATCAGAAGATTACGCAGCACCTGCCGCCGCGCTCGGTGATGAGCTACCTCACCCGGCTGCTGAGCGCGCTGGAAAATGCCCAGCCGGGCGGCCACGCCGATTGGGCCAGCTCGTTGCAGCAAGTCGCCGAACAGATCAAGCGCCGCGGCCTGGTGATTTTGCTCTCGGATTTCCTGCCGCGCGATCTCGACAACGAACCGAAGCAGATTCTCACCGGCCTCAAGCATTTCCGCCATCGCCATCACGAGGTGCTGGCGTTTCAGGTGCTCGACCGGCGCGACTATCGCTTCGACTTTCGCGACGACGCCATCTTCGAAGACGTGGAATCCGGCGTGCGCCTGCCGACCCAGCCGCTGCACATCCGCGCCGCGGTGCAAAAGGAAATCAACGAGTACCTCGCCTGGTTCAAACGCCAATGCCGCGAGAACCGCATCGACTACACGCTGCTCGACACCGCCACCACCTTTGATCAGGGCTTGATGGCGTACCTGTTGAAACGCAAGCATCTGGGTTGATTGGGTCACCGGCGCCTCCCGCCCGCTCCGTTCACGCTATGAAAGTCTTCATTCTCTGGCTTGTGATCATCGTGGCCGCGCTCGCGGCCTACCTCACCTACCTGTGGTGGCATCCCGCCCGGCGCTCCCACTTTCAAGTGCGCTTGACCGCCCTTTTTCTGCTGTTCGCGATGGTGCCCAGCGTGCCGCTGTTGTTTGCTGTCAGCTCGCTTGCCACCAGCACCATCGACATACTGCTGGTTCCCGAAGTCGAAGCGACCATGCTCGCTGCGATGCAGGCCATGAAGCAGCAGTCTGAAGAGCGCGCCGCCCGGCTGGTGGCCGCCGCGCAGCAGGAGCCTGCCACCGCCGACATGCTGCGCCGCTGGCAATTCGACTATTATCTCACCTGGCGCAAAACCGGCGACGAGGTGCAACTCAGCCAGGCCGTGGCCCGCGATGAAGCGGCGCGCGCGCTGGCCATGACCTTCGCGGCCGAACGGATCAGCGAGAGCTGGGGCCAGCGTGACAGCGAATTGCTGGCGCCGGCAGGCACGCGGCCGTCGCATTGCCGCGTATGGCTGCCGGCGAGTGCAGGGGAGATGGCAGTGGTGGGTTTTGCGGTGGCTCCGGAGATTGCGCTGACCAAGGAACGGTTGACCCAGGCCTTGCGCGTGTACAATTCCCTTGCGATGATCAAAGAGCGGGCGTTGCAGGGTGAGTTGATATGGGGAGGGGCCGCCGCGATGATTCTGGTGTTGTGCCTGCTCTCTGTGCTGGCCGCGCGCGTGTTGTCACGGCGGTTGAGCCGGCCGCTGGAACAGCTCACGCAGGCCAGTCTCCAGGTGGCCAGCGGCAATTTGCAGGTGCACGCCGAGGCTTCGGCGAAAGATGAAATCCGCCAGCTTGTCGATTCCTTCAACCACATGATCAGCGAATTGCGCGCCAGCCGGGAAAAACTGGTGATCACCGAGCGTCTTGCCGCCTGGCGGGAAGTGGCGCGGCAGGTGGCGCATGAGATCAAAAACCCGCTCACGCCGATTCAGCTCGGACTCTATCGCGTGCGCCAGCGTTTGGATGAAGCGGTTGTCTCGCAACCCGCGGTGCAGGAATCGTTTCAAAGCATTGAAGAGGAACTGGCCAGTTTGCGCCATCTCGCCGAAGAGTTTTCCGACTTTGCGCGTTTGCCCAGAGCGGAATTGCAGCCGGGCAATTTGAACGAAGTGGTGCAACTGACGGCGCGCTTGTTTCAGGGTGCGGGCGGCGAGATTCAGATCAAAACCGATCTGGCGCCGGAGATTCCGCCGCGGCCGTTCGACCGCGAGCAAATCAAGCGCTTGTTGAACAATCTGATCAAGAATGCGCTGGAAGCGAGTCTCACGCCCTCCGGCACGATTACGATCAGCACACGGCGCGCCGGCGACAAAGTCCGTTTGACCATAGCGGATCAGGGTCCCGGACTATCCCCGGACATGCTGGAAAAGATTTTCGAGCCGAATTTCAGCACCAAACGCGGCGGTGCCGGTTTGGGTCTGACGATGGTTAAGAGAATCGTCGAGGAACATGGTGGCACGATCACGGTGGAAAGCGCGCCGGGGAAGGGGACGGCATTTACTATCATCATTTAGCCCCCGGAGCAGGCCGCTTTGGCAGGATATGTATGAAGAGCAGGATTTGAGCTTCGTCATGACTTCGCAGACAGAGAGGCCGAGCCGGCCGAGCATGACTGCCCGGCTCCTGCCACGCGCGCTGCGGCCCTGCCGCCAGGCAGCAGCCCCAGCACAGGGCAGCGTTGCCGTATGCGATAAGAATTTCCGGCAGTGATTACTTCCCACCTCACCTCGGTTCCGTCATCCGCATCCGATTGGCCGACAGCACGGTCTCCTCGTTCGCCGAACCCTGCAGCGGCAGTGTGAGACGCAATTGCGCGCCGCCTTTGGGCAGGGCCACCACTTCCGCGACGCCGCCGCATTGCTTGATCACCTGATACAGTTTCCACAAACCCAGGCCGGAATGCGGCGCGCCCTTGGTCTTGAAAAACGGCAGGAACACCTTGGTGACGTCCTCCAGCGGAATGCCGCGGCCATTGTCAGTTATCAGCAGACGGACTCGGGCAACCGAGGGCAGCGTTTCCACGGCAATGGTGATTTGCGTGGCATCCGCTTCGATGGAGTTCAACACGGCTTCGTCGAGCGCGTTGCGGAATTTGGAAATCACCGCCACCGGCAGCGGCTGCGGCATGGCCGCCAGGCGGAAGGTGATCTTGTCGCTCCAGCGCTGCTCCAGGCTGCGCAATTCCTGGCGCAAATCCGTGGTGATCACCGGCTGCTTGACGAGATAGGCGCTGCAATCGATCAACTGGCGGATGACCTTGCTCATGTCGTGAATCGCGCCCTGCACCCAGGCGATGGCGCGCGCGGATTCGGCATTGGCAAGCTGGGCGAGCTCGGTTTTCAACACATCAATGTAGCCCTGGATGCCGGCGAGCTTGTTGTTCAACACGTCGCCCATGCCGGCCATCAAGTCGATCATGGCGAGCTGCTTTTCATTCTCGATGAGCCTGGCCTCGAGCTCTTTGCGCTCATCAATGTTTTCGCAGGTGAGGATGAGGAAATGCAGGCGGCCGGCGCTGTCATTGACATGGTCGGAATGCACCTGGCAGACAAAGCGCCTGCCGCTTTGGTGCAAGCCCATGAGATCGATCTCGGCCTTCTGGCCGGCGAGCGCTTCCCACACCGCGTCACGCTTGAGCAGCGGGCTGGAAAGCAGGGCGTGCAGCTCGCGGCCGCGCATCTCCTCGGCGGAAAAGCCGAACAATTCCTGCGCGGCGCGATTGACTTCGACGATCAGGCCGCGGGCATCCAACACCAGCAGGCCGATGGGCAGCGATTCTTTGACGGTGGCGAGAAACGAGTGCGTCTCCTGCAAGCGGGTGGTTTTCTCGGCCACCGCCTGCTCCAGCTCGCGTTCGCGCGCGCGCACCTGATGCACGCGGAAGCGAAAGCCGCCATAGAGCAATCCCGCGAACAGCACGGCACAGCCGGCGAAGAAGGCGGTGGTCTGATAGAACTCCGGTTTCACCGTGAAGGAGAAACGGGCGGTGTCGGCGGAGGAGAGGCCCAGGGCGTTTTGGCCGCGCACCCGGAGCTGGTATTGTTTCGGCGCCAGGTTGGTGTAGCGAATTTCGCGTTCGGCGCCCAGGTCCTTCCAATCGCTGTCGAAACCTTGCAGCATCACGAAATTGCGATTGGCGTTTTCGTTGAGGAAAGAGAGTGTGCCCAGCCTGAAATTCAGCACGTTGGCCTCGCTGGAAGTCATGCCCACCTCATCGAAGCGGTGAAACAGTCTGCCCTGCCATTCCAGCGAGAGAATGTCCACGCGCGGCGGCACGGAGCGGAAGGGCACGGCGTGCACATTCACGCGCGAGGCGCCGGCGATGGTGCCGAACCACATCCATCCCTGCCGGTCGAGCAGGGCGGCGCGGGTGTTGCATTCATTGTCGGCGAGGCCGGTGGCAGCATTGAGATATGAATAGGTGGAATTGTGCTGGTAGGCGACGCCGTCATTCGTGCCGAACCACAGGCGCTGCTGGAGGTCTTCGGCAATGAAGTAGATGGTCCGGCTCGGCAGACCATCGCTGGCATCGATGACTTCGAAGCTGTCTTCGACACAGTGCAAGGCGCCGCCGAAGCGCGTGCCGAACCAGAGCCCGCCGGCGTGATCTTCGCAAATGCAGTAGATGGTGGGCGCAACCAGGTGTTCGAAACGATTGAAAACCTTCGGCTGGCCGCCGGCATCGCGCATGAACAGGCCGGCATCGGTTGCCATCCACAAGCGGCCGCGGCGATCCAGGTGAATCTGCGTGACCGAGTTGTGCGGCAATCCCTGCGCTGTGGTAAAGGATTCGAAGCGCTCGTTGTGATAGCGAATGGCGCCGCCGCCGGCGCTGCTGAACCATACTTCGCCGTTGGGGGCACAGAGCACATGGCGCAGACTCTCGTGCGGCAGGCCTTCGCGCCGGGTGAATTTGCGCCAGCTTCCGTTGCGCCAGCGCGCGGCCCCGCCATTGGTGGCCACCCAAATATCGCCGGAGGGTGATTGCGCCAGACCGTGCACGAAGTTGTCCGGCAGCACGGTGCGGGCATCAAAGACCGTGACGGAATCGCCGGCCACGACCGCCAGTCCGCCGCCGCCCGTGCCGATCCACACCCGGCCGCTGCGATCTTCCAGGAAACTGTAGACGACATTGACCGGCAGTCCGACCTCGCGCGTATAGTTCTGGATGTTCCATCCGAAGATTTTGCCGGCGCCCGCACCGATGGTGCCGACCCAGATGTTGTTCTCATAATCGACCAGCAGGGTGCGCACAAAGTTGTTCGGCAGGCCGTGCCGGGTTTCATAATGCACGAAGCTGCGGCCATCGAACTTGCTCAAGCCCGAACGCGTGCCGATCCACAAATTGCCGTCGTGATCCGCGGCGAGCGCATAGATGTTTCCATCCCGCGGCGGCAGCGGCGTGAAAATGGCTTCGAGGCGCCGCTGCTGCAGCCGGTAGAGGCCACCGCTGGTGCCGATCCACAGCGTGCTGTCCGGCGTGAACAACAGCTCGCGCACGAAGTCCGCTTGCAGCGTTTGAGTTTCCGGCGCCACCACCAGTTGGCCCGCTTGCAAAAGGTAGATGCCGTCGCCCGTGCCGGCCCAGAGTTGATGATCGGGCGCGATCGCGATCGTGCGCACCACCGTGTCGGCGCTGGTGTCAGCGAACGGATACTTGGTGAAAGTCAATGCCGGCCGTTCCTGCCGGGCGCTGGCGCTCTTGTCGGGCACGACACCCCGGCACAGTCCATGGCTGGTGCCGACCCAGAGATTGCCTTGGTCGTCTTCCCGCAGACTGAAAATCTGATTGGACGGCAGGCCCTCGCGCGTGGTGAAGTTGAAGATGGTTTCTGCGGGCGTGAGGCAGGAGAGGCCGTTTTCGGTGCCGATCCACAAATTATTCCAGCGATCCTGCACGATCGCGCGCACCGAGGCATGCGCCAGCCCGGCCTCGACCGAGAAGTGCTTCATGCGGCTGCCGTCGTAGCGCGCCACGCCATTTTCGTACGTGCCGAACCAAATGTACCCCTGGCGATCCTGATAGATCTCGATGATTTCGCTCTGCGGCAGGCCCTGCGCCGTGCCGTATCTGTGAATCTGCAGCATTTGCGCGGCGCTGTCGCCGGGCAGCAGGGCCGGCACCAGCGTGGCCAGCAGCAGGAGAAGCGCGTGGGTTTTCATGAGGGACCTTGCACGATCAGAATGAGAGCATGCGGTGCACTCAATGCACCGGCGGGCGTTCCGGCACAGCGGGCAGCACGAGCGTCTCGAACAGGTGCCGGGTGACGTGGGCAATGGTTTCGTAGGCTTGCTGGTGCGTGGCGATCTTGTGCGTAAGCACGGCCAGCACCACCGGTTTGCGCCGGGTCTGCCCAATGATGGCGCAATCATGATCGATGGCGGTAATCGAGCCGGTTTTGTTGGCCACCCAAAAACCCGGCGGCACACCCGCGGGAATGTTTTGTCTGAATTTTTGCTCACGCAGAATCGCGATCATTGCCTCACAGCCGGCGGGACTGGCGGCCCGGCCTTCGGCAATGGCCTGCAGGCAGAGCATAAGCGCGAGGGCATTGGTACGATTGTTCATACCCCGCTCGTAGGCTTTGAGGTCTTCCACTCCGCGCAGCACGTGCAGGTCATGAATGCCAAGCCGATGCAGCGTTTGCATGACGCTGTCGGCCCGCACCAATTCGATCAACAGGTTGGTGGCGAGATTGCTGCTCACCGTGATCATCTGGCGGACAAGCTCGCGGATGGCCATTTTGCCGCCGAGCGCGACGTAGAGGGAATCATCGCTGTCCTCTCCCAATTCCAGGCGATAGGGCGAGCCGTCCACGATGCTGGTGAACTGATTGCGCACGGCAAGGGAATCGCTGAGCTGGAATTTTCCCGACTCCGCCTGGCGGAAGACTTCGATCATCACCGCCACTTTCATGGTGCTCGCGGCGTGCAGCATGGTCTTTTCGTTGAAAAAGTACTCGCGGCCGGTTTCCAAATCGCGCAGGGCCACGCAAATTTCTGCCTGCAAGCTGTCGGTGAGCTGTTGAAAATAACGGTCCAGCTCGGCGCGCGTGTCGGAGTAAGGAGGTCTGGGCATGGGCGTCAGGGCGGCGCCGGGGCCGGCGGCGAAGGCGTGCGGCCAGGCGCACAGGGCGAGGTATGCGGTCAACAGGAATGAGAGCGGCATGGCTTGAAAGAAAGTGTCCCGCCACGGTTCCGGCAGGGAACCAGAAGCGGGACGCGGTTCACTTTAGCTTCATGAGGATTTCACGGCTTTGGGGAAAGCGGCCGGTGTCATACTTCGAATAGATCAAACGGCCGTCCAGCTTCACGTCAAAAATGCCGCGGCTGCCTTCGATCAACTCGACGACAGCCTGGGGAAAATGCGACTTGATCTCGCGCTCCAAACTGGAGGCTTGTGGCCAGTAGTTTCACTGCACGCAGTATTCGATGGAAATTCTCATCTCTCCATTGCTCCCTCACTAAAGAGGTTTCTCCTGCTCCCTCTACTCCTACTCCTACTGAAATCTCGACAATTAGAAACGAGTAAGAGTACGAGTAAGAGTAAGAGCAGGAATAAGAGCGACCATCATCTCCCAGAGCAGGGCACGCGTCAGGCGTACACTTCTTCCAGCGGTTCTTCTTCCGTGCGGCGCGGACGGACGGTTCTGCCGTTGCCGCTGCCGATCAGGTTTTCGGGATTGAGCGCCAGCAGCTCCGGAATCACGAATTTGCCGTCGCGGCGCACGAGCACGTCGTCGCAATAGATCTGGCCGCCGCCATACTCGGGCGTCTGAATCATCACCAGGTCCCAATGCACCTGGCTGCGATTGCCGTTGTCGGCGTGTTCGTAAGCGTTGCCGGGGGTGAAATGGAACGAGCCGGCGATCTTCTCATCAAAGAGAATGTCAAGCATCGGCTTGGTGATGTAGGGGTTGAAGCCGAAGGAAAACTCGCCGATGTAACGCGCGCCTTCATCAGTGTCGAGAATCTCATTGAGGCGGGCGGTTTTGTCGGCCGTGGCTTTGACAATCCTGCCATTCTCGAAGGTGAACTCGATGTCGGAAAAGGTCACGCCTTGATAAATCGTCGGCGTGTTGAAGTGAATGCGGCCGTTGACCGAATCGCGCACCGGCGCCGTGAAACACTCGCCGTCGGGGATGTTGAACTCACCGCCGCACGGCACGGCGGGAATGCCCTTGATGCTGAATTCCAGATCGGTGCCCGGGCCGACGATGCGCACACGGTCGGTGCGCTCCATGAATTCCTTGAGCGCCTGCATGGCGTGCGACATGCGGCCGTAGTCCATCGTGCACACCTCGAAGTAGAAATCTTCGAAGGCCTCGCTGCTCATGCCCGCCTGCTGGGCCATGGCGGAGTTGGGATAGCGCAACACCACCCATTTGGTCTTCAGGCGAATGTCATGGTGCACCGGCTGAAAGATATGGCGCTGCAAATGCCGCATGTTGAGCGCCGGCACGTCCGACATTTCGCAGATGTTGTGGCTGCCGCGCACGCCAATGTAGGCGTCCATCTTGGCCATGCGGTATTTTTCGATGTCGCCCAGCAGCTTGAAGGCGTCCTCGCCGTATTTGCGGTACATCTGGCGCAACACCTGATTGTGCTTGGTCTCGACAATCGGCAGGGCGCCGCATTGCACCGCCGCGGCAATCAATTCGGTGACGAATATCTCCGGAACATCGTAGGCTTCAATCAAAACCCGTTCCCCCTTCTGGAGACGGGTGGAGTGACGCGTGAGAACCTCCGCCAACCGTGCTAGTCTTGGGTCTTTCATAGCATTCCGCCAATGTTGAAGTTCGTGATGCCAGTCGCGCAATGCCGAAATCATTGAATTAGTGGCATCTGGCAGAACGACCGGCAAATATATTAAATGATTGCTAGATTGTCAACAACGGGCCGGGTCGTTGCCTGCTTGCGACTGGTCGAAAAACAGCCGTCTATTAGTAGACGCTTGGCAACGATCCTGCGAACATTTTTTCTGCCTCCGCATCTTCGCTGGAAATGTTCCTGCAGCCGCCTGGCCATCGCAACAAAGCCCGCGGAGTCTCCCGGCCATTGCCTGGCAAGCTTCGGCTTAACCGAGGTTGAAAAATCCTCGAACGCAGACATGCTCAGATTGTACACTCAACCTGGCAATCTGCGGAAAGAATTTGTCGTTTGCGACAGGCCGGGGGTAGACTTCTGTTCCCGACCAGGCGCCCTGCTTTTCGCCGGCAAGTCGGTTATCGGCAGGTGCGGCCGGTTGAGGCTAATTATGTCTGTCCGCAATCGCGAACTTTCCAGAGGATGCTCCTGCTGCGGGAGCTGTTTGGCCTGCGGGATGGCCATGTTTTGATGGCGGACTGCTGAGAAGATCTTTCGAACCAGCTTACCGGCAGAGGCACGAGGCCTCGGCCAGAACACTTTATGGATGAAGAGGAGTTCCCATGTTCGTTTCCAGTGCGCTCGTTGCGTTGAACCAGCCGCGGCGTCGCTTTACCCGGCGGGGCAGGAAGCACGCGGCGGCATGGGTGTGGCAGGGAGCAGTGATTCTTGCTGTCGTCTGCCTGCCGCTCACGCGCGTGTTTGCCCAAAGCTTTCCGTCACCCGACCGGTTCAATGCGCAATTGCTGGTGGATGATCAACTGCGCTATCGCGCAGTTTCCGGGCACAACGTGTTCGGCGAGGCCATGGTCACGATCACGCATGACCGGGCCGCCGGTGTCATTCACGTCACCGAAGCCACAACGGGATTGTTTGCGCGCTCCACCAGCTTCACGTTGCGCGCCGATTCGACCCTGTGCCCGCTGACCAGCCACACCATCGTGTTCGATGATGAATGGACGCGGGAAGTCCGCTTGCGCTACGATGGCCGCGCTGTCACCGGCGTGGTGAAACGGCCGGAGGTTCTCGGCGGCGATGTGACCATCAACCGCCGCCTCTCTCCCGGAGCAGCGGATGTGTACGCCGTGCATTATCTCCTGCGCACCGGCCGGCTGGCTGTGGGCCATACCCTCACTTTTCCGATTTTCGACGCCATGGAAAATGAGGAAACCCTCGCGCGCGCCTGGGTGGTGCGCACCGAAGAGGTGTCGGTTCCCGCAGGTTCGTTCCACTGCTATCGCGTCGAGGGATTCTCCGGCAAGGCGCGCTGGATTCTGCTGCTGGAGAGCACAGCGCCGCACCGCCTCATCAAACAGATTCTGCCCACCGCTCATTTGACTTTCGAATTGGTCGAAGTCGCCGCCACGTTTTGAGACACTGAACTTCCTGATTGCGCCGATCCGGAGGGTTTTATCCGGCCGGCGCACCGCTTTGCTCGCCGCGCCCCGTCGCGAGGCAGCGCCCGCGCGCCAGGCCGCAGCGCGGCAGCTCCAAACCCCTTGACATCCTGCAGTCAGATGCTTACCTTGCGCAAATTTTTCGCTCGCGCGGGCGGTTCAGGAATCCCAATGCTATTCACCGATCATCTCCCCAAAAGCACCTTGTTTCGGTTGCGGCCACGCAGTGCTCCGGCAGCAGAAACAACCAACCTTCTTTTCGTCTATGGCACGCTCATGCGCGGCATGGAGCGCGCTGGCTTCTTGGACAATCCTGACAAGGCCAGCTTTGCCGGGCCTGCCACCGCCGCCGGCAAATTGTACGACGTCGGCGCCTTCCCCGGCATGGTCGAGAGCAACAGCGGCGAACAGGTGCACGGCGAGCTGCACCAGGTGCATGATCCCGAGATTTTTTTCGAGACGCTCGACTTGATTCAAGGTTATTGGCCGGATCAACCCGAGCGCAGCCTCTACATTCGCAAGATCATCCCGGTGGCCACCGAACAAGGGGAGGCGCGGGCCTGGTCGTACATTCTCAACCTGCCAGTGACCGGCCTGAGACTGATTCCGTCCGGAGATTTCCGCCTTTATCAACCCGCTGCCCCGTGGCTGGAAGACTGAACCGGCAGCAGCGCGATTCGCTCCTCATGACTATTCGCGACTATCCCCGCAGCCGCAAGACTCCTCCCGGCCGCGGCGCGGGCGGCGCATTTCGCAAACTCGCTCGAACCGGCCATGATGCTTGAATCTCTCACCCCGCACGCGGTGAATCTGACGATGGCCAGCGGCATCGCCGTGTTTCTGGCATTGTTTGCCAGCCTGTTTGCCCTGCAAGTCTATCGCGCGCAAGGCTTCGTGGTGTTCGCGGGCTTGGCCACCGCGGAATGGCTCAAACTCGCCTACCTGCTCACGCTCGCGGGGCAGGCGGTTCCAGCGCTCGCCTGGACCGGCACGCACAGCCTGGAATTCGTGGCGCATGGCTTTCTGCTCGGCTTGAGCCTGCATTGGCTGATCTTCTCGTTTCTCGCTTTCCGCCTGCCTTCTCCCGAACCCAAACCTTATCTGCGGTACTGGCTCGCCGGCGGTGCCCTCACCCTTGCCCTGCTCTTCAGTCTGGCCCTGTGGCACAGTCGCGGCTTACGCGAATGGGCGCCGGCAACGCTCGCGCTGTTGCAACAAATCGCTGCCGGAATATGTGCCGGCTGCTTCTTGCTGGCTGCGCTCAGTGCGGCGATGCGCTGGTGGCGCAGCCGCAACGGCCTGTGGCCCGGACTGGCGGCGGCGGCGCTCAGCCTGACCGGCACCACGGCGCTGCAGTTTCTCCTGCCCTTTGACGCCCTGCCGCTCACGCTGACGCTCGGCTTGGCCAGCCTGTTTATCATTTTGGGATTAACTGCCGATCGCGGCCGTTTCCTGCGGCTGGAAGCGGAGTTGCGCAAGAGTCTGCTCGAAAACAGCGTCAAGCTCGATGAACAAGTACGCAGCCAGAATGCCACCTTCGCGCTGATGAGCGAGGCGGTGGTCCATCTCGATCTGGAGGGCCGCATTCTGTTTGCCAATGCCGGTTTTCTCCAACTCGCCGGCGTGGCGGATCCGGAGGGCGTGAACGGCCGGCTGCTGCGTGACAGCGTTTCGGCGGAGATGTATCAGGCGCTGCAGCCGCTGCTGCGCGACGTGCGGCGCGAACACGGTGGCCAAATCGAAATTCGCCTGCCCACAGCCGCCAACGGCAAGGTGTTGCGCGCGGCTTATGCGCCAATTCGCAGCGAAGCGCAGCGCATCATCGGCATGCACATCGGCTTGCTGGAGATCACAGCTTACCGCGCGGCCGAGCACGCATTGCAGGAAACCCTCAGCCGCCAGGCCGCGGAGGTGCGGGTGCTGCAGCAGAGCTTCGCGCAGGCCACGGTCGCCATGGCGCTCACAGACGCCGTGGGCAAAATCATCGCAGTGAATCCCGCATGGGAGCGCGTGTTTGGCCTTTCCCGGACCGAACTCTTGGGCCGCGAGCTGTCTCTGCACTTCGAGCCGGAATCTTTTCCAGCGGCTGAAATCAGCCGGCGGCTGTCGCAACAGCAGTCCTGGCGCGGCGAAGTGAACAGCGCCGGTACGAACAACCGGAAATTCAACTGCGAGCTTGCGGCTGTTCCGCTTGCCGCCGGCGAGCAGCAGTCTCCCCGCCACTTGTGGCTGGTGCATGATCTCACCGAACGCCGGCAAACCGCGGAGGAGCTCGAGCGCCGCGCCGCTGCCGTGGCGGCGCTGCAACGGGAAATCGCGGCGCAACGGCAATACTACGATGCCGTGCTGGATGCGCTCGATGATATTCTCATCATCGTCGATGCCGCGGGCCGCTGCCTGCATCTGAATGCCAAAGCGCGGCAGCGTCTGGGCGTCACCGCCGCCGAAATGACGCCGGCAATGCTGCCCGGTTTTTTTCAGGAGATTCAACGTCTGATTCAATACGGCCAATCTGTCAAGATCGAATTCCAGCAGTACGAGGCGCCGGTGCAAACCCGCCGCGGTGAAACCCTCACCTGCCTGTGGAACGCGCGGCCGTTGTTCAATCAGCAAAAAGAATATGCCGGCGCGCTGGCACTGGGCCGCGAGCTTGCTGAAATCGAACGGCTGCGCCGCACGGCTGACACGCTCGATGTGGAAGCGAGAACGCGCGAAGCGACCGCCGCGCTGCAGCGCCGCATCGATCAACTCGGCACGGTCGTGGCGATCGGGGAAAGCATCCGGCTGGGCGTGAGCCTGGAGGTCATCATGCCCGCCGTGGCGGCGGCGATCGCGGCGCTCGGCTGGCAGCGCGTGGCGGTTTATCAGGCTGCCGGGGAAGCCGCAGACGGGGACTATGTGTTGGCGGCCAGCGCCGGCTTTGCGGAAAATGGCAGCCGGCTGCCGCGGGCTTTGCGCAAGCTTGCGCATGGCGAGCTTGCGCCGTATCTGCTGGAGCAATGGCGCGTGAGCCAGTCGTTCCTGCTCGAGGCCCGGCAAATGCCGGAGGGACGGCCGCGCTTTCTGCCGCCGGATTTGGATTTTCCTGCCAGCGGCGATTGGCAGAAGCATGACTGTTTGCTGGTTCCCATTCGCGACCGCGAACGCTGGGCCGGGCTTATCCTCGTCTTCAGTCCGCAGGACGGCCGCCGGCCCGGCGCGGAACAAGTTCACGATATCGAAAGGCTCGCCGACGATGCGGGCCTGGCGATTGCGAACAGCCGGTTGCTCGCGCTGCACGCCGCCAACGTGCGCCAGGCCAAATTGCTGGCGCAGATCGGCAATGCCTTTCAAGCGGCGGCCACGTTGGAGGGCGTGGTGAGTGAGATTGCCGGGCTGGCCGCGCAAGCTTGGTCACAACCGGCTTTCCTGGCCGTTCGCGTGGAGGTGGAGGCCAGCCCGGCCGAGGGCCACAATGGCGTCGCGCCTGGCGCGCGCTGGGTGATGGCGCTGGGCCAGCCGGGCCGCGGTGAAAAAGGCCGCGGCAGAAATCTCACACTGCGCGAGGTGCCGCCGGCCAGCCTCGCGCAGCTCTTCGAGCAGGCGGCGCGCGAGCGTGCGCTGCAGGTGGAGTTGCTGGAGGCGCCCTGGCCGAATTTGGTGGGCGTGAACGCCGGCACGCCAGTCACGGCCAGGCTCATGGCCTTGCGTTCGCGCGGCCGCAGTTTCGGATTTCTGCTGGCTTTTGCCGGCGAACCGGCTGCCGGCGCAGCCGCCAGGTCGGAATCGTTCGAGCAAGATTTGCTGGCGCAGGCCACGCTCACGCTCGACAACGCCCGTTTGTTTCATCAAGCCGAAGCCAGGGCGCATGACCTGGCGCACGCCAATCAGCATATTTCGGATTTTCTCGCCAGCGTGTCGCATGAGCTGCGCACGCCGCTGCACGCGATTCTGCAATTCTCCGAAATCCTGCGGGATCAAACCGCGAAAAAGCTCGCGCCCGAGCAGCATCGCCAGCTCGAAATCGTGCATCGCAGCGGCCGCAACCTGCTGCGGCTCATCGACGACATTCTTGATCTCAGCAAAATCACCGCCGGCAAGATGGAGGCGCTGCGCGAGGATTTCGATCCGGCTCTGCTGATCCGCGAGGCAGTCGAAACCGTGCGGCCGCTGTGTGAGCAGAAAAGGCTGGCGCTGCGTCTCGATCTGCCTGCCTCGTTGCCGCCGCTGATTCACAGCGATCGCAACATTCTCGAGCGCGGCCTGACCAATTTGCTGGGCAACGCGGTCAAATTCACCAGCCAGGGGGAAATCGCCGTGACGGCGCAGTTCCATCCGCCGCGGCTGCGCCTGGCCGTGCGCGACACCGGCATCGGCATTCCCGCCAACCGTCTCAAGGAAATTTTCGAACCGTTTCGGCAATTGGAGACCAGTGAATCCCGGCGCCAGAGCGGCACCGGCCTGGGTCTGGCCATCTCGCAGCGGCTGCTCGCCATTCTGGGCGGCACGATCACGGTGGCGAGCACGCCGGGCGAGGGCTCCACATTTACGCTGGAGGTGCCGGTCGAAGTGCCGCGCGCAAAAGCCGGCAGGAAAACACGCGCCGGCAAGCCGCAAACCAGCGCCAAAGCGGCCGCCGCGCCGCCCAAATGGCGCCGCCAACGCCGCCACATTCTCGTGGTCGAAGATGATGAGAACACCCGCTACGCGATGCAGTACATTTTGGAAGATCAGGGCTATCAGGTGAGTTTTGCCGAGGGCGGAGAGCAGGCGCTGTTGAAGGCGCAGCATGAACGGCCGCATCTGATTTTGATGGATATCATGATGCCGCAGATGGACGGCTATCGCGTGGCGCGCACACTGAAAACCCAGAAACAGCTCGCGCACATTCCGGTGGTGGCGCTCACCGCCGCCGCGATGAAAGGCGACCGTGAAAAGGCACTGGCCGCCGGCTGCGATGACTATCTCACCAAGCCCTTCGCCAAAAAGGACATTCTGGCGATGATCGAAAAATGGCTGGAAAATGACAAACGCTGACCTGCCGCGCGCGCATGAGGACGCCACCCCGGCCAATGGCATTCATTGCCGGGATTCACAGGAATGACAGGATGGTATGCCTCAGTTGCCGGCGATGTCATATTAACCAGCAACGATTGCACCGTTGCTTTTGGCGCCTGGAGCCGGGCGTCATGACGACACGTTGCAGCCGTGGCGGATCATCCCCACCAACTTATCAAGGTTTGCACCAATAATTGGAAACAGCACGAGCCCCATGCCTGGAAGTCATTTGCAGGAATCCTGTTCAAAGCGAGCACGGTGCTGAACAACAAAGAAGATGCCTACGACATGACATTTTCCTTTTGCTTTTGCAAACATCAATAACTGAGGCATGACGCTCGATGTTTGGGCCGGTTTGACTTTTACCTGCGCCAGCCGCAGCTCGTGTGACTTTTCCGCAATTCCTGTCTGTCCAGCAATGAATGAACCGCCCGGGCGCTTGCTCCCGAAGCATGCACGAGCCGAAACCGACTTTTTGCTGTTCCTGACGCAGCGTCCGGGCGGGCGTGTTCATGGAGCGAATCGACCCATGGCTGCACAAGACGATGCCCGTAAAGTTCTCGCCAAGCTGGCGCATGATCTGCGCAACCGGGTGAACACCGCCCAGCTCAATCTCGAAGCCGCGGAGTTGATCGCCGGCAGACTCACTGGCACCGAGGCCGAACGCTTGCTGCGGCATTTGCGCATTGTCGCGGGCGAGCTGTCCAAATTGCAGGCGGCGGTGGTGCAAGCAACGGAGAAACTGTGAATCCCGAACGCGACAAAATTCTGCTGGCAGATGACGAACCCGAGGCGCTCTTCGGGCTGGAGACGCTGCTGCAGGATTCGTATCAAATCTTCACGGCCGCCAGTGGCGAGCAGGCCTGGCGCGTGCTGCAGGCGGAAGAGATTGCCGTGGCACTGGTCGATCTCACCCTGCCGGATCTCGACGGCTTGCAGGTGTTGCGGCGCGTGCAGAAAAACAAGCTGGCGAGCGAGCTGATTGTGGTCACCGGTTACGGCAGCATCGATACCGCGGTGGAAGCCATGCGCCAGGGCGCGTATGATTATCTCGCCAAGCCGGTGGAGAGCAAGCGGTTGCGCCAGGTTGTGGCCAAAGCCGCGGAGAAATATCGCCTGCAGATTTCGCACCGCGCGCTGGCGCAGCAACTGCGCGCGCTCACCAGCTACGAGGATCTGCTCGGGCAGAGCGAGGCCATGCGCGAAGTCTACCGGCTGATCGAAGCCGTTGCCAAAACCGATGCCACGGTGTTGATCACCGGCGAAAGCGGCACCGGCAAGGAATTGGTGGCGCGCGCCATTCATCGCCGCAGCGACCGCAGCGCGGCCCGCTTCGTCGCGTTGAATTGCTCGGCCCTGCCCGGTGAAATTCTCGAGAACGAATTATTCGGCCACGAGAAAGGCGCCTTCACCGGCGCGCTCGGCGAGAAGCCCGGCTGCTTCGAGTTGGCGGACGGCGGCACGCTGTTTTTCGATGAAATCGGCGAAATGCCGTTTGAGCTGCAAGCCAAGCTGCTGCGCGCGCTGGAGGAACGCAGTTTCCGCCGGCTGGGCGGCCGCGAGGAAATCCGCGTCGACGTGCGCCTGATTTCCGCCACCAACCGCGACGTGCGCGCGGCGGTGCGCGATAAAGCCCTGCGCGAAGATTTGTTCTACCGCCTGGCGGTGGTGGAGATCGAGCTGCCGCCCCTGCGCGAACGCCTGAGCGATCTGCCGCTGCTGGTGCATGAATTCATTCAGCGGTTTGCCGGGAAAAACGCCAAAAAAGTCGAGGGCATCACGCGCGCCGCGCTCGACCTGCTGTTGCGCCATGCCTGGCCCGGCAACGTGCGCGAGTTGCGCAACGTCATCGAGCGCGCCGTGATTCTCTGCCCGGGCCGCGAAATTACAGCAGCGGACTTGCCCAAACACCTCAGCAATGCGGAAAACACCACCGCCCTCACCATCCCGCTCGGCACAACCGTGGCAGAGGCCGAACGCCTGTTGATTCTCAGAACGCTGGCGGCGCATCAAAACAACAAGACCAAAGCCGCCGAGGTATTGGGCATCAGCTTGAAAACGCTGCACAACAAACTCGTGCGCTTTCGCGACGAGGGTTCCTGATCGCCTCCGGTAAAATCTGCCCGCTTCCCGCTTCCAGCCTGGTAGCCTTTACACACCTGTTTTCAATTCCCGCGTGAGAAAAATCGCAGCGCCGATTCCCGGCTTTGCCCGAACCGGCTGATTCTTCGGCACCTCTGCCGGCCGGGAAGCGAGGGCATCCTGCCCACGCCAGCCTGGCAATCCTTTTGCTTTGCCCATGAGCAATTCAACGCAGGCGCACGGCAGTGATGCGCCGCCCAGCAGGGAGAACAACGATGCTGGAAGAGTAAAGACTACCGATCTTCTGGAAAGGTCGCCCCATGACGCTGCTGCCGATATTGTTCGCGAGTATTTTTGGCTGGATCATCGGCCACGTGTTTGCGCTGTGCGATCACGCGCCGGAACGCCGGCGCAGTTTGAATTACGCGCTGGGCATGGCGGGCGCGGCCGCCGGCGCGGTGTTGAGCAGCCTTGCGCCGGTCTTGTACAACAAGCTCCTGGCGGTCAGCCTGCTCTCCGCCGTCGTCACGCTGGCGCTGTTTCACGGCGTGCGCCGTCTGTGGGGAATGCGGCTGGGCTGAACCGCCCGCGATTTTCAGGCGCAACGTCGAATCTCAAACAAACAGGAGGTCACGATGAAGAAAATTCTGCTGGCCGGTTTTTGCGGCCTGGTCGTGCTGCTGGTGATGGTGCATGACAGCACGCTGCTGAGCCGGCTGCGCTGGCTGGAAGCGCCGCGACTGCACAGAGTGCAGAAGGGCGAATCCCTCAGCAAGCTGGCCAAGGCGCATTACGGCGAGGCCGACTATTGGCGCGAGCTGGCAATGGTCAATCGCGCGCCCAATCCCAATCACATCGAGCCGGATGAAGAGATTCTGCTGCCCGCCGCCAGCGTGATTACGAATCTGCGCAAAGCCCGCACGCTCACCAGCGTCAACACGCTGGTTGAGCAACAGCATCTTCTGGCGAAGAATGCGGGCCGGGACGGCAGCAGTTCGCCCACGCCGGCAGTGACCGCCACGCCAACGCGCGGGCCGGCGCCGGAAGCGAATCAAACGCCCGCACGGGAGCCGGCGCCGGTGGTGGCACAAGAGCAGCCCCAGCCTGAGCCGGCCACCGCCCAAACGCAGCCGCAGTCTTCCGGTGGGCTTTCCTGGTTTTGGTTGATCCTCGGCATGATGCTGCTGGGCGGCGTGGTGGCGTTCGTGCTCTATCGCCGCCGTCAGGAGGAACAAGCCGCCAAAGAGCAAGAGCAGCAGGAGGGCGTTTACCGCCGCCGGCCGGCCCCCAACGATGAAACGGCTGACGCCGGAGAGAAGCGGCAAAATTTTCCCAACGATCGCCGGTCCATCATTCTCAGAAAAAGCTCCGCGGTGGACACCACCGCCTGAAGACCGGGCCGCGCCTGCGCGCCTGGGTCTCCGCCCGGCGCCGCGACTGGCGATCGACCATCGACAACGCTGCGGCGAAATGGAACTGGCGGTACCGCCGCCAACCTCGCTCGCAAACCTTCTCCTGAGAATCGCCCGGTTGGCGTTTTGATTCAGACCCCCATTCCCTTCCCCCTCAACCTCGTGTCGGCTTTCGTCAATGCCCCTGGTGGCGGGAGCCGATTTCCTCCGAAGAGCACGACAAAGAACGTGTCGTGCTCTTCTTGTTTTCCCTCTTTCATTTTGAATCAGGCTGCGCGGCGCGCAATCGCCCACAACAGCGTGAGCCGGCAATGAGGCGCAGCTTTGTCCTCAATGCGAGGCAGCGCAGGCTACCAGCCGGCAAACGAAGACAAGCGGGAAATTGGCAAGACACGCACTTCGCGGTCGCGCGAGGCGCCTGCAAGCAATCTCTTTGCGCGAAAAACAGGGATTTTTCCAACGGACAAGGCTTTTCAGTTGGGTTCTTCCATCAGTTGCAGATTATCTTTTGGGTTGCGGCTTGCCCTCGTTGGGCCATAGGGCGCTCAATGCTGGAATAAGATTCTGAAAGTTTGTGACAGAATGATTCGCCGGCAAAATGATCAAAATAGTTCTGCCAGTGAATCATCCTGCCAGGGTATTTGCGGCGAGGCCCGGTGACTTCGGTGCATTTCGGTCGAAAGGCTTTGTCGCCGGTGGTCACCAAAGACACTGCGTTTTGCCGAACAGTTGTTTGCTGCTTCGCAGGGGCTTTGATTTGCGGCTTGTCTGTAAATCAGGGTGACTTTCGCATGGAAAAAACAATGGGCGGAAAAATTGAAACGGGTGGCGTGAGGAAGGGATTGCTGAATCGCGAGGAAGGGAGCCCGGGAACGGGAATGCTGATCGTTTTCTGTGGCCGGCGGCTACACGCTGGCTTCACGCACGCCGTGCCGGAAGGGCGGGGCCAGATCCAGCGCCTCGTAAATGAGCTGGCGCAGGTAGCGGATCTCGAAGGGCTTTTCGAGATAGAACGCCGTGCCGCGCGCTTCAATTTCCCGGCGGAGATCGTGCGAGCTGTGCGCCGTCATGATGATCACTTTGGTGGCAGGATGATCGCGCTGGATGTCGGCCAGCAGTTGCAAGCCGTCGCGGCCCGGCATGCGAATGTCCGACACCACGACGTCCACCCGCCGCTGCGCCAGCACCTCGAGCGCGGCGTTGCCATCGGCCACGCAAATGACCTGAAAATGCCCGTCGTTTTTCGCCAGTGTCTTGGAGATGCTCCAGGTCAGATCGTCTTCATCGTCGACGATCAAGATGCACTTGTTGTCGGGATTCTCGTTCATGTTGAAGCGAAAGCCTTTTGCGGCCGCAGCAGCTTCTCGTGTGGCCGGTTTCGGTCGATTGACGGCGGAATACATGTGCTTGCGCGATCTCTCTGATTGGTGAAAACCGGGTACGGCAGTCCTATGGCTGACATGGCATCCCGCTCAACACTTTCGGCTCTGACAAAACTCAGCGCGAATCACAAAAAAGAGCCGGTTCTGCCTTTATAAGCAAACTGGGTGCCATCAACCGTCAGGTTTGGGCGATATGCGGAAGGGAGACGCAAACAAAATTTGCGGGCATAACAATTCTAAAAACAAGCGGAAGTAGCGAAGAGGAGTCGTGAAATCTTTGTAACAAATTTTTCCGTCAACGCAAGGCGCTCAGCAGGGCGCGCCGGCGGTGGAAAAACGTGCATGCGCTGGTCGATTTTCGAACGCTGCTCATCCGGGAATCTGATAGAGACGCATCTTCTCACGCAGCGTCGAACGCGAAATGTTGAGCGCACGCGCGGTGCGGGACTTGTTGCCCTTGTTCTGTGCCAGCACGTTTTGAATGTGGATTTTTTCCATCTGTTCGAGCGACATGGAGGCATTCAGCCCGCCGCTGGCAGAGAGCGGGGCCGCAAAGAAAACCGAGTTTCGGCTCTTCTCGTCGCGCAATTCCATGGGCAAATGCTCGGGCTTGAGCACGGCATCCTGACACAGAATCACGGCGCGCTCGATGACGTTTTTCAGCTCGCGCACATTGCCCGGCCATTGGTAGAGGCGCAGCAACTCCTCCGCCTCCGGCGAGATCCCGGTGACGTTCTTGTTGAACTCGTGGTTGTTGCGCTCAATAAACAAGGAGGCCAGCGGAATAATGTCTTCAGTGCGCTCGCGCAAGGGCGGCAGCACGATCACCATGACCTTGAGGCGGTAATACAAATCCTCGCGAAAGGAGCCTTCCCGCACCATTTCCTGCAAATCACGGTTGGTGGCCGCCACCAGCCGCACGTCGATCTGAATATCGGCGGTGCCGCCGATGCGGCGGAACGTTTGCGTCTCCAGCACGCGCAGCAGCTTGGGCTGCAGCGCCTGGCGCATGCTGGAAATCTCGTCGAGAAAGATGGTGCCGTTGTCCGCCAGCTCGAAGATGCCCTTCTTCAGCGCCTTGGCGTCGGTGAAGGCGCCCTTCTCATGGCCGAACAGCTCGGATTCGAGCAGGCTTTCGGGAATTGCGCTGCAGTTGATCGGCACGAACGGCTTGTCGCGGCGGCTGCTCCACTGGTGCACGGTGTTGGCCACCAGCTCCTTGCCGGTTCCGCTTTCGCCTTGAATCAGCACCGAGGTGCGCGGCGTCTCGCTCACGATGCGGATCATGTTCTTGATCTCTTGCATGACGCTGCTGTTGCCGAACAGCTCGGTGCCGGGGAATTTGTCGCGCTGCTGCTGTTTCAGGCGCGAGACTTCCCGCTTGAGGCCCACGGTTTCCAGCGCCTTGGCCACCACCAGCTTGACTTCATCGAGTTCGAAGGGTTTGGTGAGATAATCGAAGGCGCCGACTTTCATGGCTTCGACCGCCGGCTTGGGATCATTGGCGAGCGCGGTCATCATGATCACCATGATGTCGGGATCGACTTCCTTGGCAAACTCCAGCACTTTGATGCCCAGGATGTCGGGCAGGCGCAGATCCAGCAGCGCGAGATCGATGATTTCACTCTTGAGAATGCGCTTGGCATCTGCGCCGGTGAACGCGGTGAAGACTTTGTGCCCGCTCTTGCGAAACACCTCCGCCAGGGTTTGGCAGAGATCGGCGTTGTCTTCCACGATCAGAATTTTGGCTTGTTCGAGCACAGCGTTTCACTCCTCTTCAGCAAAGCGACCTGTGTCTGTCAAATCGTCGCCGGGGTGAGCTGCAGCCGGCCGTTACACTGCCGGCAGCAACAGGTTGAACGTGGTGCCCCGGCCATAAACGCTGCTCACCTGGATGTCGCCGTGATGCTCTTCAATGATGCGGTAAACAATCGACAATCCCAGTCCCGACCCCTGCGGTTTGGTGGTGAAAAACGGGTCGAAGATGGCCGACAGATTCTCCTGGGCAATGCCTTCGCCGGTGTCGCTGACCAGTACCTCGGCATAGAGGCCCTTGCTGCCGGGCGGCGCATGATTGCCGCGGCCGTCGCGGCGGTGCAGCGTGGTGAGGCGCGGCCGCGAGTGCACCGCCAACCTGCCGCCGTTCGGCATGGCATCGATGGCATTGAGAAAAAGATTCAAAAACACCTGCTGAATTTGATGGAAGTCCACGTACACCAGCGGCAAATCCTCGGCGTAGTGTTCTTCGAAGCGGATGTCGGTGCGTTCGAAGCGCTGCTGCATCAGGCCTTTGACCTCGTTGACGATGTCTTGCAGCCGGCACTGCTGGCGCATGGGCGATTTGGGCCGGGCGTAGGAGAACAGCGTGCGCAGCAGCTCGTCCATGCGGTTGACCTGGCGGATGATGCGCGCCACGTATTCGCGCTTGCTGTCGCCGGGGTCAAGATCCTCTTCCAGCGTCTGTGCCACGGTCTTGATGCCGGCGAGCGGATTGCGAATTTCGTGCGCGATGCCGCTGGCGAGCACGCCCAACGAGGCCAGGCGGTCCATGCGCAACACTTCCGCCTGCATCTGTTTGATCTGGGAGATGTCGCGAAAGGAAATCAGGAGGCCGACCCGGCGGTTGCGGTTGTCGCGCCGCGCGGTGAGCGTGAAGCCGATGGGGATGCGTTTGCGATCCTTGCGCGTCAGCTCCATTTCGCGATGCAGCAGCGGTGAGCCGCCTTCGCCGGCGTCCGGGTCGGACAAAATCTGCTGCACCTCCTCCGCGGGAAACAGCTCCTCCAGGTAACGCCCGATCGCCTCATTCGCCCGCCAGCCCAGCGCCTCCTCCGCGGCAAGATTGAAGGAGGTGATGCGGCGGTCGAGATCGAGGGTGATCAACCCCGAACCGATGCTCTGCACGATGCTCTCATTGAAATTCTTCAGCTCGGTGATTTCCTGCTCGAGTTTCTTGCGCTGGGTGACGTCACGCGCGATGCCGACGCAGCCCACCACCTCGCCGCGCTCGAACATGGGATTGATGTTGGTGGAGAGATGAAGCAGGCGGCCGGCCTGGGAGCGCACGCGCATTTCGAAGATGCGCGACTTGCCGCTCAGCGTGTTGCGGAAGTTGGTTTCCACCGTCTCGCGATCTTCGGGAATCACCATCTCCACCAGCGGCCGGTCCTTCCAGGCCTCACGCAAGTGGCCGGTGAGCGCCGAAATCCGGCGGTTGATGAAGACGAATTCCCCGCGGGCATTGAGGGTGAAAATGAGATCGCTGGCGTTTTCAATGAGATCCTGATACTTGTACTCGGTGCGCTTGATGCGCTGTTCGACTTCGCGGCTGCGCTGGCGCAGATCATGCAGAATGAAGACGTTGGCGATGACGTTCATCAATTCATGGCTGGCAAACGGCTTCTCCAGGAACATGCGCAGCCCCATTTGAAACAGCCGCGCCTGATTCACCTCCGCCATCTTTTTGGCCGCCAGCATGATGACGGGCGTGTCGCTCACCGGTTTGTAATAGGGATTGCCGGTCAGCTCCTGCAACACCTCGGCGCCGTTCATGCCGGGCATGTCATAGTCGAGCAGCACCAAATCCGGCCGGCGGGTGAGAATGAGGTGCAAGCCTTCTTCCCCGGAGGCGGCTTCGGCGAAGGCGTAGCCGTGGCTGCGCACGATTCTGCCGGTCAGGTCGCGCCCGTCGGGGTCGGCATCGATCAGCAGGAGGAGGCGCTGCGCGGGCGGCGCCGCGCCACCGCCTTCCTCGCGCACGCCGGCAGCAGCGAGATTGTCGATCATTCCCGTCTCAAATGGCAGCATGATGTTGGGGCATGCGATTTTGCACCTTCGGCGGCGCGGGGCCTGGCTGGGCCGCCAGAAGGCACAGGGTTAGGTCAGGTGTGCAAGCACTCCGGCTGGCGAATTGGGATGCAGCGCAAGAGATGTGGGGAGCGCAGGGTAACGATGTCCACAAGCGAAAAAGCAGCGGCAGGTGGTCCCGGCGCGCCATTGGCGCGCCGCTCAGGAATAATGCGAGCTCATCTCCACTTCGACCTCGTCATCGAAGCCGGCTTCGTGCAGCTTGCCGTTGTACTTCGGGAGGTTGAAGGAAAAGGTCGAGCCTTCACCGACCTTGCTTTTCACCTGAATGGAGCCGTTGTGCAGTTCGATGATTTCCTTCACCAGCGACAGGCCGAGTCCCGTTCCCGTCACTTCGCGCACCTTGTCGTTGTCGGTGACGCGATAGAATTTTTCGAAGATGCGCGGCAGCGATTTTTCGGAAATGCCATAGCCATTGTCCTCGATCTCGAACAGGACGTCGGTTTCGCGCTCTTTCAGACGAATCTCGATCGCGGTGTTTTCCGGGCTGTATTTCACCGCATTATTGAACAGGTTGAGGATAACCTGCTCCATCATGTCCTTGTCGCCGTAGACCAGCGGAATGTCGGGCGCGACTTTGACGCTGACCACAATGCCCTTCTTTTCCGCCTGATGCAGATTGACGTCCAGCACCTTGTCCAGCACATCAGTAATCTGCATCGGCACCTTTTTGACTTGAATCTTGCCGGCTTCGATCTTCGAAATATCGAGAAACTTGTTGATCAGCTCGCTCAGACGGTTGGATTCCTTCAGGATGATGCCGGCGTATTCTTCGGACTGCTCGCGGTTGACGGTGGGATCGAGCAGCAGCTCGCTGAAGCCTGAAATCGAAGTGAGCGGGGAGCGCAGTTCGTGCGCGACCATGGAGACCAGCTCGGTCTTCATGCGGTCGATCTCCTTCTCGCGCGTGACATCCCGCAGGATGGCGACGATGCCGATCAATTCGTTCTTCTCATTCACCACTTTGGCGGCGCGCGCCTGCAGGAAGATGTTGCGCCAGGTCTTGGTCGATTTGATGACGATCTCGCTCTCCGAAACCCACAGGCCGGGCTTGTTCTCCTCGCGCACTTTGCGCAGAAACTGCAGCAGGGTTTGATTGCTGATGCAGCTCGCGATCGGTTTCTCCAGGCACTGGCGCTCGCGAATCCCAAACCAGCCTTCCATCACCGAATTGAGCATCATGATCTTGTTGTCGTCATCGATGCCGATGACGCCGTCGGCGAGATTCTTGAGGATGGATTCGTTCTTGATCTTCTCGTTGATCAGGCGGTTGAGGTCCATGTCGCGCAGGCGGCGCAGCTCGGTGGTCATGTAGTTGAAGATCTGCGCCAGGCGGCCGATTTCATCGTTGGATTCGATGGCCACCCGCTCGCTGAAGTTGCCGCGCGCAATCGCGGTGGCGGTCTTGATGAAATGGGTGATCGGCCGGCTGATGCGCTTGGAGAGATAGTAGGAGCCCCCGAGCGCCAGCAGAATCGCAAAGCCGGTCGCCGCGTAGAATCCGGTGACCACCGCGTGGGTCGAGTCAAAGCCGTGCTCGGCTGCCACGCGCAGCAAGAACACCCACGACACCAGCAACGGCAACAAGGACACGATCACCGTAATGAAGAACACTTTACGGAAGATCGTCTTTTTCTTGAAGAACAGCCAGTCCACTTTGCTTTCCCTTGGCATGAGATAAGGGCGCCGGGCGTCCGATCCGGAAAATCAACCTCGCGGCGCGCGGAGAGCAACGCGCGTGCACGCCGCCGGTGGGCTCGCGCCACCCCGGCCTAATCCATGACCACCTGATTGCGCCCGCCCTGCTTGGCATTGTACAGCCGTTTGTCGGCAACGGCAATGAGATCGTTCATTGCGGTGGCGTCATCCGGAAACGTCGCCACCCCCAGGCTGATGGTGACCCGGCCGTTGGCGCGCAATTCCAGCGGCTCGAACTGCGAAAGTTCGACCAGCCGCCGCATTTTTTCCGCCACCACCGCGGCCGCGGCCTTGCCCGTCTCCCCCAACACCAGACAGAATTCCTCGCCGCCGTAACGCGCGGCAATGTCGATCTTGCGGATGTTCTCTTTGAGCAAGCGCGCCACCGTGCTCAACAGGACGTCGCCGGCAGGATGGCCGTACGTGTCGTTGAACTTCTTGAAATGATCGATGTCGATCATGATCACCGACACTTCCGAACGGTGCCGCGTGGCGCGGTAGAGTTCCTGTTCAAGATGTTCTTTCAAATAGCGATGGTTGTACAAACCCGTCAGGCCGTCGGTGATCGCCAGTTGCCGCAAGCGCTCCTTGGCCTGCTCCAATTCCTTCACCTTGGCGTTGAGTTGATCGTGCAACTCCTTGATGCGCAGCAACGATTTCACCCGCGTGAGCAGCTCGAGCTTGTTGAACGGCTTGCTGACGAAATCATCGGCGCCGGCTTCGGTGGCGCGAATCTTGTCTTCGATTTCATTGAGCGCGGTGACCATGATCACCGGAATGATGCGCGTCGCCTCGTCGTTTTTCAGGCGCTCGCACACTTCGAAGCCGTTGAATTTCGGCATCATCACGTCGAGCAGCACCAGATCCGGATTGCATGCCGTCACCTTCTCCAGCGCCTCCTGGCCGTCCCGGGCCGCAATCACACTGTAACCCACCGACGAAAGATAAGTCGTCAGCAACTGCACATTGACGGCGACATCGTCGACCACCAGAATCTTGCTCTTGCTTGTGTCCTTGTTGGAAAGTCCTGTAATCATGACAGAGAACCAGTTCGTGCCGCGATCCGCAGGCCGGGCCTGGATGAAAATTGATCATCGGCCGGTCGCGAAAGTACAATCACCCTTCATATTAGTCAAGCAGTTTCTTTGCAGCCATGCCGTTACTCAAAGATCAGCCGAAAATTTACCACTTTGAGTCGGTAGCCGCGATTGACAATTCAGAGTTATATACGGGCAGCGGCAACCAGTGCAGAACGATCCCGAAAATTTCAAGGCGAACCCCACACCTGCATCGCCGCCGAACAGGTGTTCACATGAATCGCCACAGTGTCATCAGTATTGTAAGCATAACCTCCGCCCAGCGTCACCGCCAGTGGGATGTTCCTCGCTTTGGCCAGGGTGAAGATGAGCTCATCACGGCGGCGCAGCCCTGCAATCGTCAGGCTCAAATCGCCGAGTTGATCGTCGCGGTAAGGATCGGCGCCGGCCTGGTAAAGAATCAACTCCGGCCGGAACTCATCGAGCGTGCGCGGAATGTGCGTGCGCAACAGGCCGAGATACTCGTCATCCTGCACGTGATTGGGCAGGGCAATATCGAGATCGCTCTGCTGCTTGACTGGATAAAGATCATCTTGATGAATGGAGAAGGTGAAGACAGCCTCGTCCCCCGCAAAGATCCTGGCGGTGCCGTTGCCTTGATGCAGGTCGCAATCGATCACCATCGCGCGCTTGATCCTGCCCAGCGCCTGACACTCCCGCACCCCCAGCGCGAGATCATTAATATAGCAGAAGCCTTCAGCCTTGTCCGCAAAAGCGTGATGAAAGCCGCCGCCGATGTGCACCGCCGCGCCTTCTTCCAGCGCCAGGGCCGCCGCGCGGATCGTGCCGCCCGCCGCCAGCCTGAACATCGCGACCACTTCGTGGGTCAACGGCAGTTCGGAATAGGCAGTGCGTTCTGTGAATCTGAGTTGTTCCAAATCGGCAAGGTATTCTGGCGTATGCACGCGCAACAATTGCTCGCGCGTCGCCGGTTGCGGACTCTCGAACGCTGCTTCGGGCACGAGCTCCTGCTGCCGCAGCCGCTCATAGATCATGCGGTATTTTGCGATCGGGAAGACATGCGGCCCGAGATTGACGAGGTAAGCAGGAGAGTAAACGAATTTCATATGTGCGGAATCACCGAATCTGTTGCGCCCTGCCGGCTGGTGCAGGAAAATCCCGTCGGCGGGGGGAGATGCTCAAATGATCATGGGTCTGCCCGAAAGTGTTCCACCCGCGGCTGCGCCAAGGGGGTGAAACTTGAAGTGGCGCCGCAACGCTGAGAGCTTTGGCACGATGGCCGAACCATTGCAGAAACAATTTCTCAGAATTTCGCGATTTCGGATGAACCCAACCTTCTGCAGTTTGTTCATGCCATGCCACCTTCCGGGCGCAGGCCGGTGCATGCGTTTGGCCTCAAAGCCGCAAGCGTGCGGCGGCAGCGTGATCCAAAAACCAGGTCACAGCCCCGCGCTCGGGCTGCACTCGCCGTGCGGGAATCGCCGGCGAATCCGGTCCGGGTTGCAAAGCATGCGCGGCCATCTCTGCTTTGTCCGCGCCGGTGACGAGAAACCAGACATTCGCGGCCGCATTGATCACTGGCAGGGTTAGAGTCAATCTCGAGGTTTGCAAATGCGGCACCGGATTCGCGGCCACCAGCCGCGCGGTCTCCGCCAGTGCCGGCGTTCCGGGAAACAGCGAGGCCACATGGCCGTCCGTGCCCAGCCCCAGCAGGATCAAATCAAAAACCGGCACTTCGCCGCGGCGCAGCTTGAAAAAGGCGCGCAGCTCATTGGCATAGCTGCCTGCTGCCGCCGCCCCATTGGGATATTCGGCGGGCATGCGATGCACATTCGCTGCCGGCATTGCGATTCGATCGAGCCAGGCTTCCCGCGCCATGCGGTAATTGCTGTCGGCATGATCAGGCGCGACGCAGCGTTCATCACCCCAGAAGAGATGCACGCGGCGCCAGTCGATTGCCGCGGCCAACGGCAGCTCAGCAAGGCGGCGATACATCGCGCGCGGCGTCGAGCCGCCCGATAGGGCCACGGCCAGCCGGCCACGACGGCCGATCACCTCCCCGGCCAGCGCAGCGAACGCTGCAGCGCTGCGCTGCGCCACTGCTGCCGCATCGTCAAGAAGGATGATTTTCTGTTCGAGGCTCACCGGCTGAACTCAGCATCAAACTCAATCCACTCACACCAACTGCGTGGCCTTGCGCAACGCCTTCTGATAGACTTCATCTCTTTGATGGCGATCGAGCGCGCGCGCCATCAACGCCGCCAGCGAGGCCTCCTCCAATCGCAGCAGGCTGGGCGGTGTTTCTGCGGGCCGCTCGGCAAAGCCGGAGACCTGGGCCTGCAAGGTGAAACCGGTGTCGCTGAGCATGCGCAGGATCGACAGCTCCGCCGGCTGACCGGCGTGGTTGAGATGAAGTTGAAGACCGTCCAATTCCGCCTCGTTCCCGCTCCCGGCGCTGACGATCTCCGTGACGATCTCGCGGCCGGAAGAATCCCACAGGGCACGCCAGCCGTTTTCGATTGCCGCAAACGGCTCGGAAAGCCGCCATTGCAATTGCGCCGCCAGCCAGCCCAGCAGCAGCGCCGGCTGTGCCATTTCGAGCTCGGCAGTGCGGCGGATCATCCTCACCGTGACTTTTTCGATGCTCTGCAGGCATGCCGCCACGCCCGCCAGCTCGAAAAAATGCGCCAGCAGATCGCGCCAAGGCAAAAGACGCAGCCAGTTGAGATCAATCAGAATGCCGCTCCGCCAGTTCGTATTGAGCGCATTGGCAGCGGCAAAGGTGAGGCCCAGATCCAGCGCGGCCGCTGAATCAAAGATCAAGCAATCGCTGGCGCCCAGCAATTGCTCGAACATCTCCGACTCTTGCGGCAAGCCGGACAACCACCACAGCGCAACAGGCAAATCCCCGACCAGCAGCGGCAACACCGTGCCCGGCACTTGCGCGACTGCCAGGCCGCGCGCAATCACGGTAATCTGCTCGCAACACACCTGCCGGGCGCCTGCCACCGGCAAATGGCAATGCGCCGACACAAAAGCGGACAGCTCCTCTGCTTCCGACTCAGCCTCGGCGATCACCACGATGGCGCGGCAGGGATGGCGGCTGGTGAATTCCGCGATCGCGGCGGCTGCCTGCTCCGCGGCGCTGTCGTCGGGTGCAATCGCCAGCAGGTTCAGCGTACAGGCGCGCATGACCGGCCGATCCCCTCCCGGCGCGGCCGCCGTGTCTTCAGCCTCCTGCTCCACCGCGACCTCCTGCCACAGCAGGGTCAACTCTTTTTCAATGGCGGCCACGTCAACCGAAAGCTTTTCACCTTGAATGAAGTTTGCAGCAGGATGAGGAGACATGGGCATGGCCTCATTTGAGTTTACCCGATTCACTGCACGCTTGTCCAGGATGCGCGACGGGCATTGGTGAATTGCCTATTCCAACATCGGATGAAATGCTAGAAGTTCCGGTACCCAAAATCAGCCCATTGAACCGCCGCGACGCTGCGAGCGCAGAATTCTATGGCATTCTTCATTTGCCTGGCAATGCTATGCTGCGCAGGAATCTTATGAAGCTGCTGTCGAAGTCGGAAATTTCCCAAGATTTTTTCGAATACCACCAGCACGCGACCGCAACACATTGAAACATGAACCAAGCCCCTCTCGTCGTTCGCGACAACCCTGCGGTTCAACAATTCCCGCGGAGTAGCACCCCCTCCTTGTCCCCTTGTCCCCTTGTCCCCTTGTCCCCTTGTCCCCTTGTCCCCTT
>JBBIKM010000047.1:0-32589 GCA_037445455.1 bacterium
CGGCCCGTGATTCCCTTACCTTCTGGCAAATACTGCTCGACCCCTCGCAATGGACGCTGGTGAATCTCATTGCGACCATCGCGGCTCTCGCCGGCCTCATCGCCGCGGCGTATGCCCTGTGGCGCTGGTGGAAGAAACGCGACACCGGCTCCAGCGGCCCAATTCAAAACATCAATGCGCCGGTGGCCGGCGATGTGTTGGGGCCTGGTTCCAAAAAAGAAGTGCATCTCCACCCCACGGAGCAGCGCCGCGAACAGCTTCAGGCAGCGCGCCGGCGCTATCTCGAACGTCTGCAGCGCCACTGCCAGGCGCTGCCGCTGGCTGCGCTCGGCGGCGAAGAGGGCGCGGAGGAGGAGCTGACTCTCGATCGCGTTTACATCGAGCTGATGACCACCACCCGTGTTGACAAAGAAGGCGGAAAGTTGGAGGAGCCGGAACGCCGAGCCAGGCCGGCCGCCGAGGCCGACGACAAGTCCCGGCCCCTCACCGCGCTGGAGGCTGCCGCGCAAGCCGCGAAGCTGGTCATCCTGGGAGATCCCGGCTCGGGCAAGAGTACCTTCGTCAAAAAGCTGGCGGCCTGGCTGGCAGCCGCCAATCTTGGCACGGGCAAAGCGCCGGACGGCATTGCCGCTGACTTGCTGCCGATCCTGGTCGTGTTGCGCGATCTGCCGCCCCGGCTGTCCGGCTTGGCGCTGGCTGCGCTGTCCCAGGAACGCCAGCGCGAGCAACTGGCGCACGCGGTTCGCGATCAGATCCTGGCCGACCTGAATCGCTTTGATGCCCGCGGCTTCAGTGAAGGCATACGCGAAATCCTGTCCGAGGGCCGTTGCCTGCTCATTCTCGACGGCCTGGATGAAGTTCCCTTTGATCAGCGCCGCCTGGTGCGCCGGGCGGTGGCCGCCGTGCTCGAGCATTTTCGCGTGGCGCGTCTGATCATCACCTGCCGCATTCGTTCCTATGCCGGCGAGGCAGTCTTTCCGGGTTTTGCTGCCCACACCCTGGCGCCTTTTGATGAGGCCCAGGTGCGCAGCTTCACCGCCGCCTGGTACAAAGCCCAACACGAAATGGGGCGCGTCGACGCCGACAAAGTGAAAGACAAGGCCAATGATCTCGCCGCGGCCGCGCTTTCGCCGGCGCTGCGCGAGCTGGCCGCCAACCCCATGATGCTTACCACCATGGCCATCATTCACCAGCGGGAAATCGGGCTGCCCCGGGAGCGCGTGCGCCTCTACAACTTGGCGGTGGACGTGTTGCTGCGGCGCTGGCAAAAGCGCAAGCTCGGCGCCGAGGCGCTGGCGCTCACCCCGGCTTTGGCGGCTTTTCTCGCGGATGATTTGCGTTTGCGCACAGTGATGGAGCGGCTGGCGTTCGAAGCGCATCAAAGCGCCACGCACCCAGGGCAGGCTGCTGATTTGACCCGCGGCGCGGCCCTCACCCTGCTGGAGCAGACGCCCTACCTGGGCACGGCCGCCCTCGCCGCCGAATTTCTCGACTATGTCGATCAGCGCTCCGGCTTGCTGGTGGGCCGCGGCGGCGATCTCGACAAGCCCGCCAGCTACAGTTTTCCCCATCGTACCTTTCAAGAGTATCTCGCCGGCTGCCATCTCATCAGCCAGCGTGACCCGGCGCGCACCTATTTCGCCTTGGCGGAAACCGGCGACTATTGGGCGCCGGCCGCGCAGCTCGGCGGCGAGGAGCTGCTCTACAATCGTCGCAGCCAAAACACGCTGCTGGATTTGGCCTATCACCTTTGCCCGGGGGGCACACCCAATAGCGCCCAGCAATATCGCGCGGTTTTGTGGTCAGCCAGCCTGGCGGGGCTGTTGCCGCGTGCTGCCATCGAGCAGGATACCGGCAGCCCCGACGGCGGCCGGCTTTATCTCGAGCGCCTGCGGCTCAACCTGGTTTTGTCCCTGCGCAGCAGCCTTTCCCCGCTCGAGCGGGCTGACTGCGGCAACATGCTGCACGCGCTGGGCGATCCCCGGCTGGAAGTGACGACGCTCGAGCACATGCAATTCTGCTTTGTGCCGGCCGGTCCGTTCTGGATGGGAAGCCCCGACTCAGACAAAGAGGCACTCGACTATGAGAAACCATTGCATCGCAATGAGCAGCTTCGCTACGGCTATTGGGTTTCGCGCTTCCCAATTACCGTGGCGCAATACCAGCTCTTCGTGACTGCCACTGGCCACAAGCCAGCAGATCCTGATCGCTTGAAGGATCCTGCCAACCGGCCGGTGCGCTATGTGACTTGGCACGAGGCGGTGAAGTTTTGCAAGTGGCTCACCACCAAATGGCAACAGGAGGAACGCTTGCCCGCGGATTGGGCAGTGCAACTGCCCACGGAAGCGGAGTGGGAAAAAGCGGCGCGCGGCGGACTCGAGCTTCCGGCAGAAATGAAAATTCAGCCTATTGCCGAGATCAAATTCGATCGAGCGAATTCGCCAGATTTGCAGCCGAATCCTTTGCCGCAGCGCCGTTATCCCTGGGGCGATGAAGCGCAGACGAATTTGGCTAACTACTATGACACGAAGATTGGAAACACGAGCGCAGTGGGCTGCTTTCCGGGTGGGCGTTCGCCTTACGGATGTGAGGAGATGAGCGGAAACGTGTGGGAGTGGTGCCGGACGAAATGGCGGGGTAATTACGAACAGCCGGCAGATGATAGTCTTGAAGGCAGTGAACTCCGCGTGTTGCGGGGCGGCGCGTTCGCCAGCAATCAGAGGAACGTGCGGTGCGCCTATCGCAGCAGGAGCGATCCCGACGACAGGTACCGCGACGTCGGGTTTCGTGTGGTTGTGTCCCCATTACTCTGAACTCTGAATCTCTGGACTCTGGAACTCTGAGCTGTTGCTGTTGCTGTGGTTGTTGCTGTTGCTTTTGCTTTTGCTTTTGCAGAGCTCGCCCTGTGGGATAGTGGGGCCACACGATCAAGAACCGAATCAATGTTTAGTTACCGCCCGGGCGCTCGCAGCGCCCGGGCGGTGGCCACAGCGCCCGGGCGGTAGCTTGACTCAATCATGGGAGGAATCAATCATGCCATATCGTTACGCCGAGTTTCACGCCGGAGAATACTACCACATCTATCACCGCGGCCAAGATCGCCAGAAGATATTCTTCGAAAGCGAAAACTACCTTCACTTTCTGCGCCTGCTCAAGAAATATCGCGACGCATTTGAGATGAACCTCATCGCCTATTGCCTCATGCCCAATCATTTTCATCTCCTCGTACAGCCGAAAATCTTCGACAATCTTTCGCGCTTCGTGGGACGGCTCGAACAGAGTTATGCCCAAGCCCTCAACAAACGATATCACCGTCGCGGCAACTTGTTTCACAACGAGAGATTTCGGCACGCTCATGTTTACAGCGACCGCTATCAGCTTCTAGCTTGCCGCTATATTCACTTCAACCCCAAGAAGGACGGCCTGGTAGCCAGCTTGCGCGACTGGCCGTTTTCCAACTATCTGGAGTTTGTCGGCGCCCGCGAGGGAGAGTTGTGGATGCCTGCTTTTCGCGAGAGATTTTTCAAAACAGCGAAGGAGTATGAGGATTTTGTCGCCGGTTATGGCACGGAGGAAGATAGAGATTTGGAAAAGTATCTGTTTGGTTCAAAATGATGGAGGTTTACAACCGCCCGGGCGCTCAAAGCGCCCGGGCGGTGGCTGGTGCACACAATTCAGTTCGGTGCAGACGACACAGCTCAGATGTTTTTTGGTGAGACTCCCGCTGTCCTAATAATCACAACTCACAAAAAAACGTGTTTCTGGGGGTCGGTTCTAACCGCCCGGGCACTCGCAGCGCCCGGGCGGTGGCTGCAGACGACACAGCCGAGATGTTTTTGGGCGAAACTCCCGCTGTCTCAATAATCACAATTCACAAAAAAACGTGTTTCTGGGGGTCGGTTCCCGACTAACCGCCCGGGCGCTCGAAGCGCCCGGGCGGTGGGGTGGACCAGCATCATTGCGTCGAAACCGGCCGCTTCATCTTGGCCAACCCCTCTGTCGCAATCAAGTCGCGATACGTGATCAAACGCACGCCGTGCTGTGCCACGGCCGTGCGGAATTGCGGGGAGAGCAGCGCCGCCAGCTCGGCCTGGCGATGCTGGCTCATGTTCGCCAAACCAAAGGCATTGAGATCGATCAATGCCGCCATCTCCGGCGTGTCGAGGCCGACGTGCATGACCTGCAAATTCACCCGCTGCCGATCGAGCCTGCTCATGTGCGCCACCAGGCTGTCCACCTTGCCGGCTTGCGGCGCCGCGTAGGTCGCGCTGGAATAAGCCTCATCGAAATACTGCGGAATGCCGAGCTGGTGTTTCTGCGCCAGCTTCTCGACCATCCGCCGCCACTTCTCGGTTTGCACCGCCGTGCCCATGTGATGATCGAGATAATCAATGCGCAGGCCGGTGCGCAACGCGCGCTCCACTTGTGCGCGCAACTCCTTCTCCACTTCTGCATCTTTCGGGCGGTTGGCCATGAGCAGTGCGCGCGAGGGGAAGAAAAAGCCTTCGCTGTCGACCAGCGAGGGCACTTGCGACCGCCCTGCCACCGGTCCCCAGCGATAGTTTTTCCACTCGGCATTCAAAGTCAAATGCACGCCCACGGAGACCTCCGGATGCGCCCGGAGGATTTCCACCGCCTCTTGATACCACGGGCAGGCAAACATCACTGAAACCGAAACCGGAATGCCGGCCGCGATGACTTGCTGGATCGCCATGTTCACCCCATGGCACATGCCGAAATCATCGCAGCGAATGAGCAGGCGCGGCCCTTCGGCTTGCAGCGCGGTTTGCGCCACGACCGGAGCCGGAGACCAGGCGCTCAACGTCAGCACCGACAGCATTTGGACAGACCACAAGTTCTTCATGAGAGCCACCCTCACAATCAATGAACCACCTCGCCGGCGCGGGCATCGCACGCGCTCGCTTGATACCAATAGGTCACGATCCCGAACTGCACCACGCCATTGCCTGTGCTTTTGGCCTGCTGCAACGGCAGATTCTTCAATTCATATTCATAATTGATGCGCGCCTGCAGCGACCTGGCGAAGCGCACCGGATCATCGAGCAGAAAGCGATAGCACGCCAGCTTGGTGACGCCGTCCTCGTCGCGCAAGTAAGTCGTGCCGGCACGGTCATCATACCACAATTTGCGCCAATTCCAACTGAACCCGAAAAAGTCCTCCGTGCCGAGATAGTTGCACACCGGCTGCGCGCTGCCGTCGATGAAGAACTCGACATTGCCTTCGCAGATGCCTTGATTCCCGGCGAAGTAGGGACACGCGCTCGCGGCCGTGAGGTGACAGCCCAGGAAATGCCCGCGGCCTTCCGTGTGCAACAAAGGAACGGTTTCCTGCGACAGGCGAACCGTGACCGCGCGCCATTGCGCCTGCAAGCAGGCGTTTGCCGCCTCCCACGCCGGCAGGCGTTCGGCGGTCACGTAGCCATAGCCGGTCACTTTCTTATCCGTCCGGTTGAGGAGTTGCACCAGAACCTCCTGCTGGAACGGCATGGGCAAATAGCAGAACAGCGAATGCGTTGGTCTTTTCGCCATCACCGCGCTGGCGAAACAAAGCGATTCGCCGGCAAAGGAGTCGCAGAAAAAATCTCCCACCGGCGCATAAACGGAGGGGAAGGGATTGCGATCATAGGTGACCGCGAGGAAAACACCGCGCAGCAATTCCTCCCGCTCATCGCCGGCGATGTTGAGGGTGAGATGAATCGTGCGGACAATGCCCGGCCCGGTAAAGCTGCCGATCGTCAGCGTGCGGCGCGGCTCCAAATCCGGCAGTTCGGGGTGGCAGTCATGATGCCAGAGACTGTTTTGCATCAGCGATTCATAGAGACGCAGCTTGTACAATTCCTGAAGAGGCATGGCAACTCCCGCAAGGAGCAATCCGTTCGAGGCCGCCGGCAAGCTGATTTTGCCTGCGAGGCGCGGCTGCAATATGCAGAATTCAATGACAAAAGCAAGCGCCGGTCGCGCGGCGATTTCACTCACCCCTCCGTGGAAGCTGCAGAGTGCAGCTTGGCAAACGAGGCCGCGGCCGTGTGTCAGGCAATTGCGCCTTGCTTTTTCAGCACTCGGCTTTTATATTGCCGCATGCCAAAAATCTTCAACATCTGTGCTGCCCGGCTGAGATTGTGCGGCTTTTGCTTCGGTTGGTTGTCTTCCTCTTCTGCCCCAAGTGCCGCGTTGCTGCTTCCCCGATTGGCGCCGCTGTACTTCAATCCCCTCGTACTGGTCCCGTTTGTCATCGCTCGCTTTCGGCGTGCGCATGCGCCGGTGATGCTGGCCCGTGCCGGTTGGCCGGAAGCGCGGCATTCGGGAGAGGGCACGAACACGCGTCTTCACTTTCATGATCAGCGAGGAGAATCCTGATGCGCAGTATGCTCATGCTCGCCGCAGTCGTGCTCGGTGTGCTGGCCGTGCAGCAGCCCGCGCGGGCGTGTTCGGTTTGCCGCTGTGGTGATCAAAGTTTTTTCATCAACAATGCCCGGCAGCTTACGGGCGGACGTTTCTTGATTGCGCTCGAGCATTTCAATACGCGCAAGAGTGCCGCGGTGCTGCATGGGCATGAGGACGGCGGCCACGGCCTGGCCAAGCCCTCCGGCCCCGGGAGCGGCCAGCACGAGGAAGTGGACAGGGAAGCGCAGACGCAACATACCGTGCAACTCAGTTTCAAATATGGCCTGAGCGATCGCTTGATGCTGCTGGCCACGGCGCCGTACGTGTTCAACCGCATTGCCGCGGACGCCGGCGTGGAAACCGCCAATGGTTTGGGCGATCCCGAAGTCCTGGCGATTGCGCGCTTGCTCGATTTTGGCGGTGGCGCCTGGCGGCTGCAAGGCTCGGCCGGCGGCCGCTTGCCTTTGGGCGCCGCGAATCTGGAGGAAGGCGCGGGCGTGCGCCGGGATCAGCATCTGCAACCCGGCAGCGGCGCTTGGGCTGGCATCTTGGGCGTGCAATTGCTGCAGGCCTCCGGCCGCGTGCCGCTGTTCTTCAGCGCGAGTTATCAAACCAACGGCAGCAACGAGGAGAAATTCGCTTATGGCAATGTCTTCCGCTTCAATGCGGCGGCGCAAACCGCGCTGACCGGGTCGTTCGATTTGATCGCGGAAGTCAACGGCCGCGTGGCGGATTATGACAAGTTCGGCGCGGAAACCGATCCCCACAGCGGCGGCACGGCGGTTTACTTTTCGCCGGGGTTGCGCGTGCGCTTCGGCGTGGCTTCCGTGCGCAGCCAGGTGCAAATTCCGCTCGTCGAAAGGTTGCACGGTGAGCAGAACGAGAAGATCAATCTGCGCACCGGTTTGGTGTGGGAATTGTAAACGATGTGGGAAACGTGCGAGGGTCACCAGGCCCGCACGCCTCAATCTCGTCGCGCTGCCTGAGCCATCGGCGGCGCCGCATGGTCAACTGCAAGGAGAATCCATATGAGCTCAAATCATTCTTTGCCCACCCGGCGTCAAGCGCTGCATCTGATGCTGGGCGGAGCCGCGCTGGCGTTTACCGCCAGGGTCTTCGCACAACCGGATAAAAAGAAGAAGAAGGGGAACAAGGCCAGGATCAGCGTCGATTTCCAAAAATTGGCGCCCGGCGCGGCCGTGACTTATCCTTTCGCGCTGCCGGAGCTGCCCTATGCTGCTGATGCGCTGGCGGCTGCCATCGATGAACAAACCATGCAAATTCATCACGGCCGGCATCACAAAGCCTACACCGACAACCTCAACAATGCCTTGAAAGATCTGCCCGCGTTGCACCAAAAGACGATTGTCGAGCTGCTCGCAGATCTCGATGCCGTTCCGGAGAACGTGCGCCGGACGGTGCGCAATCACGGCGGCGGCTATTTCAATCACTGCCTGTTTTGGCACATGATGAGTCCGCAAGGCGGCGCGCCGGCCGGTGAGCTGGCAGAGGCGATCAACCGCGATTTCGGTTCGCTCGACGGCCTCAAAGAGAAATTCAACCAGGCCGCGGCCTCGTTGTTCGGCAGCGGCTGGGCCTGGCTGGTGGTGAATGACAAAGGCAGGCTCGAAATCACGCAAACGCCGAATCAGGATACGCCGCTGGCGAGCGGACACAAACCCGTGCTCGGCCTGGACGTGTGGGAGCATGCCTATTATCTGCGCTATCAAAACAAACGCGCGGATTATGTCAGCGCGTTTTGGCAGGTGATCAATTGGGAACAATGCCAGCGGAATTTTGCCGCATGAAGCCGGTCGCGTTGCTGCTGGCGGTTGCACTCTGCTTTGCGGCCTGCAGTCAGGAGGAGCAACCGCCGCCTCCGCCGGATCAGCATGCCCGCCTGGAGAGCCTGCGCCAGGAGCTGCGCCAAACCTTCGGGGCAAAGTACGACGAGCCGGTGCCGGCCGCCACGGTGGCGCAGCTCAAGCGCGGCAGCGCGCTGTTTGCCGAGTTGTGCGCCGGCTGTCACGGCGCGCGCGGCGACGGCAGAACGGAGCATCCCGGCGTGCTGCTGCAACAGCCGTCCAACTTCACGGATCCGGCGCAGGCAACTTTCTTCTCCGAGCAGGCGCGGCTGCACATCATTCGCAAAGGCATTGCCGGCACCGCCATGATCGGCTGGGAAGGCATGTTGCCGGAAGAGGACATTCTGGCGATTTACCAGTACGTGCGCCATCTGTATCAATCTCGATAAAGAGGAATTGCAGCAGGCGCTGCCCCGGCGGCGGGCGCGGGAGGCAAGTCTGCAGAGACATTTCTCCACGAAGAGAACGACATGCGAATCTTGTTGATCACGATGCTCGCCCTCGCCGGTTGGGCGTGCCGTTCCGATGATTCTTTTCGCACCACCGAAATGCCGGCGACGCCCATCAGCGAGTTTGTCCTGCAGGATCAGTACGGCCGGCCGTTCAAGCTGAGCGAGCAGCGCGGCAAGGTGGTGGTGTTTTTCTTCGGCTATACCTTTTGCCCGGATGTCTGTCCGATGACGCTCTCCACCTGGAAACGCGTGTACGATGCGCTGCAGGCCGACACCGCCGCCGTGCGATTTGTTTACGTCACGGTTGATCCGGAGCGCGATACTCCCGAGAAAATGCAGGCGCATCTCGCCATTTTCCATCCGAGCTTCACCGGCTTGACCGGCACTCCGGAAGCATTGCGCGAGGTGTATGCTGATTTTGGTGTGTATGCCGAGAAAGTGAACATCGCGGCCGGCGCCAGCGGCTACTTGATCAATCATTCCACGCGCATGTTCGTGGTGGATGCCCGCGGCGACTTGCGCCTGCTCATCGATCATGCGGCGCCGGTGCCGGAGGTGGTGCATGATCTGAGGTTGTTGGTGAGAGGGAAGAGGTGACCGGGGGCAAAGCGCATGGGGCATGGGAGGCAGGAAGATGAGAAGTGAACTTTGTTCAGCAGGGTGGAGCAGAGTGTGATGCGATATACCGGTTTGTTGGTTTGCGCGGCGATGGTGGTGTTGGCGGGGTGCCGGGGAGGGCCGCAGGTTCCCGAGTTGGTGATCACGGAGGTGTGGTCGCGGCCGGTGGCGGTGCCGGCGCAGGATTCCGCTGCCGGCCTGGCGGACATGGCGCATGCTGGCTTCAACGGCGTCGTCTATCTGCAGGTGGAGAATCGCGGCGGTGCCGCCGATCGTCTCCTGCGCGCCCAGGCCGAGGTCTGCACGGAAACGGAGCTGCATGAGACCATCATGCAGGACGGCCGCATGAGGATGCAACCGGTGACGAACGGCTTGGAAATTCCCGCGCGTGGCCGCCTGGAATTATCGCCGGGTGGTCATCATGTCATGCTGATGAATCTCAAGCGCGGCCTCAGCGCCGGCGACAGCTTTGCCGTGCAGCTTGAATTCGAGAGCAGCGGAGTCAAAACCGTTTTCTCCCATATCCGTCAACCCTGAGTTGAGACTGGCGGCGAGTCTGGCGGGAGGTTGCAACTCGCCGCGATGAGCAGAAATGACCCGGCTCGCAGGTGAGATCCGCAGCAGGTTGCCGGGATTCTCACGCGCCAGCCGGGACTTGCCTGCCGCACCGAATTATCTGATCAACACCATCCGCCTGGTCTCCACCCACTCGCCCGCCTGCAGCCGGTAGAGGTAAACCCCACTGGCAAGCTGCCCCGCCTCGAAAATCACTTCATGCACGCCCGCCGGCCTGTGCTCGTTCTGCAGCAACGTGGCCACTTCCCTGCCGGTGAGGTCGAAGACTTTGAGCGTCACCTTTTGTGCCTTCGGCAATGCAAACGAAATTTGCGTGGAGGGGTTGAAGGGGTTGGGGTGGTTTTGATAAACCGTAAAGGTTGCCGGCACTGCGTCATCCTGTTCTGCAACGGACGTTGAGTTCCCCACAACCGACACGTCGTCGATGATGAAACCGTCCTCATCACCGAGAGTGTTGAAATCGCTGCTTCCGATCTGCTGAAATCTGATCACGAGGGTTGACGTAAGGGCCAGGCCGTTAGCTGCTGTCAAGGCGTCGACGTCGACGATCTCTTGAGGATGCTGATTGTCTGGACGCGAAGAAGGGTCTAATCCCAAAACCCGTACGAAGTTCTTACCGGCGTCATCCAAAAAGTGAAGCCCTTCTTGCTGTTGCGTCTCATCAAAAAAGTCTCGCAGCCAGAATTGCAGCTCAATCTGAGTGTTGCCCAAAAGGTTTAGCCGGAGATCAAGCGCATTGGTCGTTGACTGACCGTCGGTCGATCGGCCCACAAACCCGCGCGCGCTCCCGTTCGGGCGATGCCGCTTGCATTCACGGCCTCAATTTGAGCACTACGATGTTTGGGCGCGAATACCGGTATGGTAGGCTGTCCAGCGATTGCAACTGAAGGGTTGGCCTCCTGTCACATTGGCTTCAAGCCGCGGTCGTCGAAGCCGTCCGTAAACGGACGCCGCGCATATTCGATCTGCGGAACTGTTACCAGAACATCATCAATTACGAAGCCGTCCTCATCTCCAAGTGTGTTGAAATCGCCGGTTCCCATTTGCTGGAATCTGGTCACGAAAGTTGCGGTCAGGCTGAGTCCGTAAGTTTGAGCCGCAGGTCAAGTACATTTGTCGTTGGCAGGCCGTCGCTTGACCGGCAAAGTGCGCGGCGAACATTCCGTAGAGCTTAGCGGATTCTCTGCCCCAGATTCTGTGAGTGTTGATTTATCGTCATGGCAGCATGACTCACAAAGCATGTTCGTTGCCCACCATCCCGCCAAAGCCCGGGAATGCGTAAAGCTGGTCGGCATGCCGGCAGCGAAGCACAATCACGGCCTGCTGCCCGGCCGGGCCTCAAAACAACGTCCTGAGGGTGAGTCATATCCTGGGAGGAAAAAATCAGGGCGGGAGTATAGCAATCCTAAAGGAATGGTGCAAGCGCAATCTTCCGTGCGTTCGGCAGCAAGTCCGTTTATGGCGCGATGCGGTGCCGGCCTCCTGCTCGCGGCGGTGCGGCCCTGCTTCAAATCCTGTCTTCCAAAATCTCCCGGCGCGGCTGGGGAATGACGACCTTGCCCACCAGCAGTCCTTTGTTGCGAATGAAGTCGGCGCCGGCTTCCACCGCCGCGGTCACGGCCGCGACCTCGCCGGTGAGGGTGACGTAGCCCTTGCCGCCAATCGCCATGGCGAGATGAATCTGCATTAATTGCACGTTGGCCGCCTTGACGGCGGCATCGGCCGCTTCGATGACCGAAGCCACCGAAAATGTTTCGATGATGCCCAGCGCGCCGGTCGCGGTGATGAGACGGGTGCCGCTGATCGCGGGAAAAACCTCCGGATGCACATTGGGGATGAGCAGGCTGTCCACCACGGTTTCGCCGCCGCGATCCAGGCCCACCTGCATGCTTTCGTGCACCGCGGCGGTCTCGCCCGCCACCATCACCATGAACTTGCCCGGACAAATGCTGCGATTGAACATGATCTGCACGCCGGCGGTTTTCAGCAGCGCATCCGCAACTTCATAGCCGCGGGCGATGGAGGTCAACTCTATCAAGCCGATGGCGTTTTCCATGCTACTCCTTTGCAATGACGATGACTTGATCGACCGACACGACCCGGCCGGTGAGGCTGGCGTGCACCGGCACGCTCAAGCTGGATGGCTCGGGCACCGCCAGCACCTGGCCCAACTCCACGCGATCGCCGGGCCGCACGCACGGTTGCGGCGCGACGCCCGTGGCCGGTTGCAGGGGAATGGCCACGCGCGCCGGGGAAATGGTTTCCTCATACAGGGGCGCTTCCTGCGTGAATTTGTGCAAGCCCAATCGTTGCACCAGCCGTTGCGTGGGCACCGAGCGGTAGGCCTTGAGTGGGTGCACCTCTTTGGTGAGCTTTTGCAGTTGTTCCGGTGGCAGCCAGCGGTTGCTCGCTTTGAGATCACGCTTGGTCGCCACACACACGTTGCGCGGATCCAGCTCTTCCGGGCAGGCCCACAGCGTGCAGATGTTGCATTCACAACAGGCCTGCGCCCACAGGCAGAGCGTGTCGCTCAGCGGGCCGGTGGTCAGCAGCGAACGCATCACCAAGTGCGGCTGAATCGGATAGCCGAGCAGATAGCGCGGACACATCTCGGTGCACAGGCTGCATTGATCACAGGCCGATTTGCCGATGCGCTTGAAGGCGCGTTCCGATTGCGATTTTCTTTCCGCCAGCCGGGTCGTGCGGCCCAGCACGATGAGGCCGCTGGTCACGGCCGTCACCGGCGTGCTGAGATCGGTGACCACCCTGCCCATCAACGGGCCGCCATCCAACAGCACAAAATCAGCGATGGTGGCGCCGCCGGCCACCGCCAGCACCTCGCTGTAGCGCATGCCCACCGGAAACCACGCGGTGAGCGGCTGCTTGACGTGGCCATGAATCGTCAGCAGGGAATGCGTGACCGCATGGCCCTGCGCCGCGCGATAAATGTTGAACAACGTTTCCACGTTTTGCACGACCACGCCAACGTGCACCGGCAGGCCGCCCGCGGGAATGCGGCGGCCGGTGCTGTGATACACGACTTCGAATTCATCGCCGGCCGGATAAACGTCCTCCATTTCGAAGAGCGACAGGTCCGGCGCGAGATGAGGAGTGAGGGCCTGAATCGATTTGCGGTTCTTGTGCTTGACGGCGACAATCCCGCGTTGCGCGCCGACGTGCTGCATCACCAGCCGCAGCCCTGCCACCATCTCGCCGGCGTAATGCTCCATCAGCGCCTTGTCTTTGGAGAGCAGCGGCTCGCATTCCGCGCCATTGGCGATGACCGTATCGGCGCGCGTGTCGATTTTTTTGTAGGTGGGAAAACCGGCGCCGCCCGCGCCCACGACGCCGGCACGGCGCACCAATTCAACCAGGTTTTTCATTGGCCGTCCGATGGCGGGTTACATGGTCAGCGCCATGATCGCTTTGGCAGTGTGCAGGCGATTTTCCGCTTCCTGATAAATCACCGACTGCGGCCCGTCGAGCACGGCATCCGTCACCTCATTGCCGCGATCGGCCGGCAGGCAGTGCATGTAGATCGCGTTGGGCTTGGCGAGTTGCATGCGGCGCTCGTCGCAAATCCAGTCGCGGTATTTTTTGGAGAGTTCCAGGGCGCGCTGCGGCTCATGGAACAGCGACTCGATGCCCCAGCTTTTGGCATAGATGATGTCGGCTTGCGCGCAGGCGGCATCCATGTCATGCACGATTTCGAATTTGGTGCCGGCGGCCCGCGCGTTGGCTTGCGCTGCCGCGATCACCGGCTTCATCAACTCATACTCGGGCGGATGCGCCAGCACCACGTCCAGGCCGAAGCGCGGCATGAGCAGGCACAGGCCCTGCGGCACCGACAGCGGCTTGGCATAGGAGGGCGCATAGGCCCACGACACCGCGATTTTCCTGCCGCGCAAATCCTTGCCGAACACTTCGCGCATCGTCATCAAGTCGGCGAGGGTCTGGCAGGGATGATCGACGTCGCATTGCATGTTGATCACCGGCTTGTCGGCCCAGCGCGCGATCTCGCGCATATAGGCGTTGCCTTCGCCGGGCACGAGATCGTGGCGCACCGCGATGCCGTGGCCATAGGAAGACAGAATCAAGGCGGTGTCCTTCGCGCTTTCCCCGTGGGAAATTTGCGAGCTGGAGGAATCAATGAAGTGCGCGTGGCCGCCGAGCTGGGTGATGCCGGCCTCGAAGGAATTGCGCGTGCGGGTGGATTTGTCGAAAAACAGCAGAAAGATGGTCTTGTCCGGCAGGAAGCGGTGCGGCACGCCGTTCTTGAACATGAATTTCAACTCGGCCGCCGTCTCCAGCGCGAGTTCGAGTTCTTCAATGCTCCAATCCTGCGTCGAGATGTAGTCTTTGCCGCGCAACGAACCGATCATAACTTCTCCTGAAATGGGATGGGGTGAATGTGGAAAACGTCAATCACTCAGGGCAGGCCCCGTCTGGGGCCTTGCTGAATTCACGAACGCTTGAGGGATTGCTGCCCGGCCGGCCTGGCTGTTGCAGCAGAATCTTGAGAGTTTTCACGCCACACAAAGCTTTGGAAACCGCGGCTCAGCCGTGGGTGGAACACCTTCAGACGGAGACGCCAGAAACTGCGCGAAGTCAGAACAGCATTTTGAAAGACTCTGAACCACAAAGCAACCGCTTGCACCGCGCCATCGCGGAGAGCGCAGAGTTTTGGAGCCAAGCGAGTCCTTCCCGGCGGCCTTCGCATCTCGGCAGTGAGCCATTGCGGCATATGACACGGCAGTGTGCCCAAATCTTCACGCGATCCCTGCTGGATCTCCGTGGCGGTGGATGCATCATGCGAAACAACATTGCTGGCATCGGGCCTGCTGCTGCCCACCGGGCTGCAGATTTCAGCTTGTCTGAAATCTGGCGCAGGCCACAGGGTAATCAAAGTTAGAATGAAATTCTGACTCTTTATCCCCAACGAATAGATTAAGACCAGGGATCATAAGACAAAAGGCGTTATCGGTTGGCGTTCATCCATCCGTTGGAGCCGCGCGCAGGGCTGCAGTTTTCAGCTTGTCTGAATATCTGCTTTAGGACGTTGGCAAACGCGAATAGCAGGGCACGAACCTGGCAGACTCCAGCATCATAGCGCCGGCTCAGAAGCCGCGCGCGAACTCGGCATAGAACGCCATGGCCTTGACGAGATGGTCGATCGGTATATATTCATTGGGCGCGTGCGCCAACACTTCATTGCCGGGCCCGAATCCCAGCGTCGGGATGTTGAACATGCCCATGCTGCCCACACCGTTGGTGGAAAACGTCCACTTGTCGACTTTGGGATCTGCGTTGAACAGCGTGCGGTAGCTCTGGCGCGCCAGCGCGAGCAACGGGTGTTCCTCCGGCAACACCCAGGTGGGCATGTAGGACGGCATGGGAAAGACGGTACCGGTGTAACTTGCGGCGCGGTATTCCGGCACCCACACCTGCGCATTGGCCTGCTGAAAAGCGGGCAGATTGCGGATTTCCGCCAGGCTGCTCTCAATGGTTTCACCGGCTGTCAGGCGCCGGTCGAGATGAATGGTGCAGGAATCGGCCACCGCACAGAGCGAGGGCGAAGTCGAGCGAATGTCGGAAATCGTGACGCTGCCCTTGCCGAGGAAATCATCGTGGCGCAGCCGGCCGTGCAGCTCCTCAATTTCGCGAATGATGGGCGCCATGTGATAGATGGCATTGACCCCGCGCTCGGGCGCCGAGCCGTGGCAGGACACGCCCTCGGTCTTCACTTTGATCTCCAGCCGGCCGCGATGGCCGCGATAGACGTTGAGATTGGTCGGCTCGGTCAGCAGCACTGCGTGCGGCCGGAAGTTGTTTTCCTCCACCAGGTATTTCCAGCACAGCCCTTCGATATCCTCCTCCAAAATCGTGGCGATCACCCACACCGACACCTCCGGCGGCACGCCAACTTCGGCGAGAATTTTTCCGGCATAAACCGCGCTGGCCAGCCCGCCCTTTTGATCGCACGCGCCGCGGCCGTAGATTTTGCGGTCCTTCACCACCGGTTGGAATGCCGGCGTTTCCCACAGGGCGGGATTGCCGACGTCCACCACGTCGCAGTGACCGTCAATCGCCAACACGCGCGGCCCGCTGCCGATGCGGCCCATGAGGTTGCCAAGGCCGTCCCGCCGAACTTCGTGGTAGCCGAGTTTTTTCATTTCCTGCTCCAGGCGCACAATCGCCGGCTCCTCTTTGCCGCTGGTCGAGGGGATTGCCACCAGGTCGCACAAGAAGGCGGTGATCTCACCTTCCAGTTCCTGTGCCCGCCGCAAAATGTCGTTCACCGTGTTCTCCTTTCAAGAAGTCAAGAGTGCTGCCCGGCCACCCGGGCGTTGAATGCGGTAATGTGCCGATCGATCTCGCCGATTTGATTCTGAATCGCCAGCCAGTAGTCCGGATAATCGTACCACTGCGCCTGCAGCTCCTCGAGCTGGCGGCCCTGCTGCTCGATCCAGGTGTAGTATTTGAGCTGGTGAATCCGCTTGCGCTCGTGCTGCGTCAGCTCGAGCATGAAATCCGTGCTCAAACCGCGCAGATGGCGGTGATAGTCGCGAATGGCGTGCTCACGGGTGTAAGGGCCTTCGGCCGCGCGCAATTCTTCCAGGCGGCTGGTGTAGAGAGCCATCGAATCGGTGAACACCGTGAAGATCACGTCGCGCTCATTCAGCTCGAAATAGCGGGCGAACTTGATGGCGGCGATGAGATTGGCAATGCCGGAAATGCCGAGCAGCGGCAGTTGCTGGAGGAATGCCGCCGGCACGCCGCTGGCCGCCAGAAAGTCCTGCCCGGCCGGTTCATTGAACAGTCGGATCAGCCTCATGCAGGCCTCGTCGTCCACCGCGACGACCATGTCGGTGTTGCGCACGTTGTGAATCCACGGCACATGCTTGTCGCCAATGCCCTCGATGCGATGGCTGCCGTAGCCGTTGGCCAGCAGCGTCGGGCATTGCAACGCTTCGGCGGCGACGATTTTGGCCTGGGGGAATTTTTGCTTCACATAATCGCCGCAGGCCAGCGTGCCGGCCGAACCGGTCGCCGAGACAAAGCCCGCCAGCCGCTGATTGGGCTGGTGCACGGCCGTGAAGACTTCCTCCACTGCCTGGCCCGTGACATGAAAGTGCCAGAGATAGTTGCCGAACTCTTCGAACTGGTTGAAGATCATCACGTCGTTGCGCGTGCGCCGCAATTCCCAGCACTTGTCATAGATTTCCTTGACGTTCGATTCGGAGCCCGGCGTGGCGATGACTTCACCGGCGATGGCCTTCAGCCAGTCAAAGCGCTCGCGGCTCATGCCTTCCGGCAAGATGGCGATCGAAGCACAATCCAGCAGTGCGGAATTGTAAGCGCCGCCGCGGCAGAAGTTGCCGGTGGAGGGCCACACCGCTTTGTGCCTGGTGGGATCGAACTGGCCGGTCACCAGGCGCGGCACCAGGCAGCCGAAGGTGGCGCCCACCTTGTGCGCGCCGGTGGGAAACCATTTGCCCAGCAGCGCCAGAATGCGCGCGGGCACGCCGCTCAGACTCGCGGGAATTTCCAGAAAATTCACGCCGCCAAACAAGCCGCCGCTTTCCCTGGGTTCGTTCTTCCAGGTAATGCGAAACAGATTGAGCGGATTCACCTCCCACAAGCCCACCCGGCGCAATTGGCTGGTGAGGGCCGCGGGAATCTTCTCCGGGTGTATGAGCTGATCAAACGTCGGAATGATGATTTGGCGCTCACGCGCGCGTTGCACCGCGTGCTGCAGGGTTGGTTCATGGACTTGCAGGTCGATCATAAGGGCTCCTGATGAGATGACAATTTCCGCTCGACCTCCGCCAGGCTGTTCTCGATGCGCAGCGGCTGGCGGCGCACCGCCTTCATCACACCTTGAATGTCTTTGAGACCGTTGCCGGTGACCATCACCACCGCAGTGGTATTTGCCGGCAGGCGGCCCTCGCGTGACAATTTCATGAGCCCGGCCAGTGCCGTGGCGCCCGCCGGTTCGGCGAACACGCCGGCCTGCCGCGCCAATGTCGACATGGCGGCGAGGATTTCCTCGTCCGTCACCGCGACGAATTCCCCCTGCGAGGCGCGCACTGCCGCCAGCGCTTTGATTTGATCGCGCGGCACGCCCACGGCAATGCTGTCGGCAAGCGTGTCGGGCACGATCGGCGTGGCTGCGGCCGCGCCCTGTTGCCAGGCCTGCACCAACGGCGCGCTGCCCTGCGCCTGCACGCCGATCATGCGCGGCAGCCGGTCGATCAACCGCACGGCATGCAGGTCGGTGAAGCCCTTCCACATGCCCTGCAGAATGCAGCCATCGCCCACGGAAACAAACACGCAATCCGGCATCTGCCAGCGCAACTGCTCGCCAATCTCCAGGGCCGCGGTTTTCTTGCCCTCGCCGAGGTAGGGATTGATCGCGGTGCTGCGGTTGTACCAGCCCCACTTCTCGGCGGCCTGACAGCAGAGATCGAACGCTTCGTCGTAAGTGCCGTGCACCTGCAGCACGAGCGCGCCATAGAGCAGCAATTGCGCCAGTTTGGCGGCAGGCGCATTTTCCGGAACAAAGATGACGGTGCGCAGTCCCGCCACTGCCGTGAATGCCGACCACGAGGAGGCGGCGTTGCCGGTGGAGGCGGCCGTGACTGTGGTGACACCCTTCTCCAAAGCCCTGACAATGGCCACCGAACTGGCGCGATCCTTCAACGAGGCGGTGGGATTGCGGCCATCATCCTTGATCCACAGCGAATGCAAACCCAACTGTTGTGCCAGGGCCGTGTTGTGATAGAGCGGCGTCGCGCCGACGGCCAGCGGTTGTATGTGGCGGGCATCGCTGATGGGCAGGAGTTCCAGAAAACGCCAGTGCGTGAAATCCCGATTGGCGGCGAGTGCTGCGTGTGTCAGTCTTTTGGCCACCGCGTCGTAGTCATAACACACTTCGAGCGTGCCGCGCAACGGGCCGCAGGCTGGACAGGTGTAGTCGATCTCTGCCGGAGAAAAGTTGCGATTGCAGGAGACGCAACGAAGATGAGAGAGATTGGGCATGAAGACTCGCGTGGTTGGTTATGGCTGTTGTTGGATACTTGGGCGATTGCCTTCGGTTCTGATCGGCCAACCTGCGAGTTGAACCGCAAGTGGGCAGCGCAACGCCCCGCCTGCGATTCCCGTTGCAAGCGAGCGGTCTGTTATCTGCACAAACGGGACCCCAGCCCCTGTCATCCTTGCGGGATGACAGGGGTGGTGATCAGACATTTCAAAGCCGCCGAGACGCTCGGGACGCAGAGATGACGCAGGGCACTGTTTGCTTTCTGCGCCTTCGCGGCTACAATGTTTGCCTCGCGGTCGAAACTCTTCCCTGATTTCGCTCTGACCTTGAGCGCCTTATGGCCTGCGCCAATTGTCAGCGAAGCTGAGAATTGAAGCCCTTCGGGCAGCACAAGAATTTTCCAGCCGATCCGCCGGGTGGTTTCAATCCGTTGACGACCTCATGTGTATTGCGGGCTATCCGCGGTGGGCAAGTCAAGGTTGCCCAGCATGGCTCTGAGCCTTTTGATTCGTCATTCTGCCCTGTCAGGGGGCAATGCTCCAACCGGTGAATTCATCGGCTTCAATCCGGCTGCCGCTGCTTCCGCCGCATGGGCAGGCGATGGCGCCGGATGCCGTCGAATTGATAGAGCGCATTGGCCACCGCAGCCGCGGTCGGCACCAGGCCGATTTCGCCCACGCCCTTGGCGCCATACGGGCCGTGCGGGTCCGGCACTTCAACCCCAATCACCTCGATCTCAGGCATTTCTTTGGCTCGCAGAATGCCGCATTGCCGCAGCCGGGTGCTCAGCGGCACACCGTTCGCCAGCGGCAGATCCTCGGTGAGTGCATAACCCAGGCCCATGTGAATCGAACCTTCGATCTGGCCTTCGAACAAATTTGGATTGATAATTCTGCCGGCGTCGTGGGCGGCATGGATCTTTGCGACATTGCCCTGCTCATCGAGCACGGCCACTTGCGTGGCATAGCTGTAAGAATAGTGCGTGACGGCTTCCTCGTGATCGGACTCGGGCGAGGTGGTCCAGTCACAAATCCATTCGCCTTCGTAGACGCGGCCTGCCAGCTCTGCCAGCGGGCTGCGTTCGAGATCCTGCCGCAGCCGTTGCGCCGCCTTGATGATGGCATTGCCGATGATGGAGGTGGCGCGCGAAGCCGTGGTCATGCCTGCGGCAGCCGCTGCCGCGGTGTTCACTTGCACTTCGACGATTTTGGGATCAATGCCGGTTTCATTGCACAGAAACTGCACCGCCATGGTGTGTACGCCCTGGCCCATCTCCGTCCAACCATGGTGAATGATCACCCGGTGCGGCGAGGCGATCACGATCTTCACCTTGCCCTCGTCGCGCATGCCGTTGCCGATGCCGGTGTTCTTGAGGCCGCAGGCAATGCCGGCGTAACGGGCGGCATGAAACGGTTCCTTGACCGCCAGCAGCGTGGCGCGCACGCCGCAGCCGCCGCGAATGACCTGGCCGGTGGCGGTGCGGCTGCCATCGCGCAAGGCGTTGTCATAGCGGAATTGCCAGCGGTCGAAGCCGCCCTGCGCGCAAAGCTCATCCATGCAGCTTTCCAGCGCAAACGTGACTTGATTGACGCCGAAGCCGCGCATCGCGCCGCAGGGCAGATTGTTGGTGTAGACCGCCCGGCTGATGACATGCACATTGGGAATGTGATAGGCACCGGTGGCATGGCCGGCAGCACGTTCCAGGACTTTCATGCCCACCGAAGCGTACGCCCCGGTGTCGCCCAGGATGTCCGCCTGCAGCGCCGTGAGTTGGCCGTTGCGATCGCAGGCGAGGGTGTAGTGCATGCGCAGCGGATGGCGCTTGGGATGCATGCGAATCGATTCGTCGCGCGTCAGCGTGATTTTCACCGGCCGCTGCAGCAACCGCGCAAAGAGCGCCGCGTGGCCCTGTACCGAGAGATCCTCCTTGCCGCCGAAGCCGCCGCCGCTGGGAACCAAAATGACTTCCACGCAGGCCTCGGGCAGAGCGAGCAGCCGCGCGATCTGCTTTTGATCTTCATAGACGCCCTGTCCCTGCGAATAAACCTTCACGCCCTCGGCGGTGGGCAGCGCCAGGCAGCATTCCGGCTCCAGAAAGCCATGCTCGATCATCTGCGTTTGATAAGTGCCGCGCGCAACAAACGCGGCCCCGGCCAATGCCTGGGCGACTTCGCCGCGATTGATCACGGTTTCGGAGAGCAGATTGCCGCCCGGATGCAGACGCGGACTCTCCGGCCGCAGCGCCCTTTCCGGATCGGTGAGCGGCTCGAGCACTTCATACTCCACCTCGATCATTTTCACAGCAGCGCGCGCACAGTCTTCACTCTCCGCCACCACGCCGGCAAGGACGTCGCCGACGTAGCGCGTCTCCTCGCCCACCGCGACCAGCAGCGGCCAGTCGTTGACAATCAAACCAAGGTAACGCTCGCCGGGAATGTCTCTGGCCGTGAACACGCGCAGCACCCCCGGCAATTTTTCCGCAGCGGCGGTGTGCAGCGCGCGCACTTTCGCGCGCGGATGATCACTCAGTTTCAACGCGCCGTACACCATGCCGGCAACGCTCATATCCGCAACGAACGGCCGCCGGCCCAACACCAAATCCGCAGCCTCGTACTTGGGATGCCTGCTGCCGATACGGCCGTCCCCGTTGGGCGCGGGAATTTCGCGGCCGGTGCGCAGCGCCGCGGCGGCCAGCAGAATCGCGTCTTCGATTTTTTTATACCCCGTACAGCGGCACAAGTGCGGGGTCAATGCCTTTTGCACCTCCTGCCGGGAGGGATTGGGATTGTGATCGAGCAGCACCTTGCCCTGCATGACGATGCCGGGAATGCAAAACCCGCATTGCACGCCGCCGCTGGCTACAAAGGCGTTCGCGAACACCGACTGGCGGTAGCCGCCGATGCCTTCGATCGTCACCACCTGTCCGTCTGCTGCTTTTTTCATGGGCGTGACGCAGGCCAGCACGGCTCTGCCGTTCAACTCCACCACGCAACAGCCGCAGGCGGCTTGCGGGGCGCAGCCGTCCTTGGGGGAAAGTACGCCGGCGTGTTCCCGCAGATAACGCAGCAACGACAATTCCGGATCACCATGATACTCTTGCGCGGCGCCATTGAGCGTCAGTTTCATGAAGCACCTCATCTCCAATTGTGATTCAGCCTGAAGAAACGTTGTTGAAATCACCGGAAATCGGAGGTGGCACGGCGCCGGCAGACGGGCTGCCGGCCGGTTGCAGCAATATGGCGGCATACACCTGCCGTGCGTCGCGCACGCCGTCCAGCAGCGTGCGCAAAATGTGATACGGCTTCAGGTCGACCAGCACCGGGCAGGCGGCGCCGGCGGCAAGCGTGAAGGCAAGCGGCTGATCGTCGGGATCGAATTCCATTTCGATCTGCGGTGACCGGAAGAGGTATTTTTGCCCTGCGGCGGCGCGCGTGAGCTGATACTCCTCGCCGGCGAGACGGCCCCGCAGGGTGTCGGGCGCGGCGAAGCAGAAGCCATTGCCGTGCGCGGATTTTTCAAAGCTGGCCTGCGTGAAAAAGAAACGCGGCTTCTCGATGAACGGCCCGCCGGCCTCCGGGCAGTAGGTGTCGCAATTGCCGCAGTCGTTGCAGAAATCCGCGAGATTGGCGATTTGCTGTGCCTGCGCCAGCACGAACTCACCCGCTGGCATCGGGGTGAGCCTGCCGTTATCGATGCGATAGTTGATCAGCGGCCGGCTTTTCTTTCCGATGGGAAGCGAAAAGTTGGCGGCGTTGGGACACACCGGCAGGCATTTGTTGCAGGTAATGCAATCAAAGAGCGCAAGGTGGCTGTTGATCTTGGGCGGCGTCTTGCGATTCATGTGCGCCTGATACTGCGGATCGTGCACCAGCGCCGGCACGAGGCGGCTGGAATTGGCCGCCGCAGCCGCCGCTACACTGGCGGCTGTCCCGCCCGCGCTCGCCAAAATGAACTCGGTGATCGTGCGGCTGCCGGTTTCTGCCATGGCCTGTTTGAGATTCTTGAGATAATCGAACAGCCGCGTGTAGCCGCCGGTCTTGAGCAAATCGGTGCAGGTGGAAACCGGCCGCAGGCCGCATGCCACCGCGTGTGCGAAGTTTTGCTTGGTAATGCCGGCGGAAAAGGAAAGGTGAAAGTCCGCGCCCATGGCCTGGCGAAAACGCTGCATGGCCTGCATCGCCAGCACGTGCAGCGGCGGCCCGGAGAGATAGATGAATTCATCCTTGAAAACACGCTCGTGATTCCGCACCACCAGCGTATTGGTGAATTTCGCGCCGACGTGCCGGCCGTGGCGGCCGGCGAAAGCCTGCAGCCGCTGCATCATGGCCACCGCCTCGTCGAACTGCAGGTCCTTTTCGAAGGCATGCGGATCGAGTTGAATCTCGGTGTAGCCCAGCTCTTCGTGCAACACGCGGTGCACCGTTTCATATCCCAGCAGCGTCGGATTCATCTTCACGATCACATGAAAGCCGTGCACGGAGATCAAATACTGCACGATGTTTTCGATTTCCTCGCGCGGGCAGCCGTGAAAAGTGGAGAGCGTTACCGAATCCGACAGGTTGGGGGAAATGGCGGTGTGCCGCAAGTGGCTGAACGCCGGCGGCAGCGTGGCGAGGGCAGTGGCAATGGCGGCCTCGGCGTTCTGCATGCCGGCCAGCCAGCGCTGCATCGGCGGCGAGGAAATGCCCTGCAGATCATAGCCCACCGAGAGGTCGAAAACCGTGGCGTAGAAGGGATCGCCGGCCGGCACGCCGAGCAGCTCCAGCTTCTCGATGAGCTTGAGCAGCACCCAGGCATTGACATACTCCTGATAAGATTCCTCCAGCCGCAGCTCCTGCGACCATTCGATATTGTAACCCACATTGCGCACGTCGATGCACGGCCGCGGAATCTGCAGTTGATCGCGAATTTGCACCGTCTTCAGCTCGATGATCCGGCTGCCGCCGAGAAAGGCCAGCACAATGTTTTGCGCCATCTGGGTGTGCGGCCCGGAGGCCGGGCCCAGCGGTGTTGCCGGTCGCCGGCCGTGAAAATCCACGGCAAAATCGTACCCCGGAAAGCCGCGAAACATCTTGCGGGCAGGGTAACCGCACATGGAGCCTTGCGCCCGGCATTCGGCGACGATTGCCTCCAAATGGCGACCCACTGGCATGCCCTGTAACTCGGCCATGTTGCTCCCAATTCGATTGCACTGAAGCCGCAGCGCTGCGAGTTGCGCGGAAACGCCACGGCGAACTGAAAATTCAAGGGCAGGACGATGATGCGACCGAATGCGTTAATCCCAAAATCATTTCGCCACAAGACAATTTTGCCGCTCGCTTGCGGCGGTGGCCATGCCGCGGCTCACGCGTAAAATCGTTGCCACACGCGCTGCGCCACTGTCCGCGCCGCGGCGGCAATCTGTTGTTCATCGAGCTGCAGCAACTTCCCGTTCTGCACCACGATTTTACCGTTGATCATGGTGGTATCGACCGGCGCCTCGGCAATGCCGTACAGCAGATGCCCCCAGAAGTTCTCCGGCGTCAGGGGCGTGGCCGGAAAATAATCAAGCAACACCAGATCGGCAAGGCTGCCGGGCGCGATCTCACCGATGCGTTTGCCGGTGAGGCGGCGATAAATCTCCGGATTGTTGCGCAGCGCCATTTGCTGGATCTCGTTCCAGCCGGCATTGCAGTCGCGCAAATCATGCTTGTGCAGCAGATTCGCGGTGCGCAGGTCGGGCAGCAACGCGGGCGACATGCCGTCCGTGCCGAGGCCCACCGTGATGCCGCGCTGCAACAAGGCAAAGATGTCGGCGCGGCCCACCGCGTTGTTCATGTTGGATTGGGGATTGTGCGCCACCAGCGTCTGCGTTTGCGCCAGCACTTCCTGATCCGCTTCGGTCAGGTGGATGCAATGCGCGGCCAGGCATTTCCGCCCCAAAATGCCGCCGGCATGCAGCCGTTCGATCACTGCGCGGCCATAGCGCGCGCGCGTCAGTTGCTGATCCACGGGATCTTCCAACACGTGCACATGGCAGCCGGCCTGGTGTGCGCGACTGAGGCCGGCCGCGGCTTCCAGGGTATCTTCATCAACCGTGAAGGAGGCGTGCAGACCGACCATTGCATCGAAAAGATGACACTCGTCTGCTTGATTGGCGTGCCGGCATTTTTGCAGGAAGCGTTCATTCTCCGCCAGTCCCGCGGCCGCGCCGGCTTTGCCGTTGCGATCGGTGATCTCATAACACAACACGCCGCGCATGCCCACCAGCGCCAAAGCCTCCGCGATGCGGTCGAGGCTGCCCGCGATGGCATTCGGACTGGCGTGGTGATCGATCACGGCCGTGACGCCGTGCCTGACGGCAGTGGCTGCTGCGAGCAGGGCGCTGTAGTAAACCGCCTGGTCATCCAGGCTGGCATCCAGTTTCCACCACAACAGGCGCAGCACCTCGGCGAAATCGCGCGGCTGCTGCGGCAGGGCCAGGCCGCGCGCGAAAGTGCTGTAGAAATGCATGTGGGCGTTGATCAAGCCTGGCATGAGCAGCCGGCCGCCGGCGTCGAGGGGCGCGGCTTCGGGGTGCCTCTGCCGGGCATCGTCTTCGGGGCAGAGGTCGGCGATGCGATGGCCGTCGATCACGACGGCATGCGAGCTGAGCACCGGCGTGGCGCCGGCGTTGGTGAAAATGACGGCATTGTGAATGAGAGTTTTCATGCTCAATTCACCGGCATGGGTGGAGAGATTTGTTTCGCGTGCTGATGGCCGTCGTCGCGCTTTGGGTCATCCTGGAGCCGGGGGCCGGCTGCGAGTGCGGCGAAGATAGGAAGTTTTGGTGAGATGTCCAAACGGGGAATTTCGTTTGACCGAGCAGGGTGATCAGCACGCCGGCGCGGGGGAGTGATCACCCGGGGTCCCATGCAAGAAAGTTCGCGCCACCGCCTGGCCGTTGCATCAAAATCCTGGCTGTTCCCACGACCCTCGCAGGTCTGGAAACCTGGGTTCAGCCGAGGTGGGAACATTTTCGGAGAGACACTATTTGCAGAAATCAAACCAAACGCGCCGTGGCATTGAACACGCGTACGCAGCCGTCGTCTTGTAACCTGTTGTCCCAGTTTGCCAGCAGGTTGAATGCCGCGGAGGGGACGTTTGCGGTTCATGACAGGTTGGTCAGGAATTGAAATTCAGCCTCGCAGGCCCACTGATCCTGCCGAAAGAGACGCGATCAATTCCCGGCGCACTCTACGATTCTGCGGTGAATCAGCCCGACGCAGACAAGCCGCAACCAGGAAGATAATCTCCAGCGGATGGAGGAACCCAACTGGAAAACCTTATCGTTTGGGATTTTCCATCTGTCGGAAAAATCTTTGCTTCTTTGCAAAGATTTCACTTATAAGGGACTACGCCAGATTTCAGACAAGCTGAAACCTGAAGCCTGATTCATCTCCTGTTTTCTCGTACGAGGTATCCACCACCACTGTCATCCTGCAAGGATCTTCTGAAGAGTTGAGCACAGTGCCATGTCATTCGCATCACAGGTTCACCGCGAAGAGCGCGGAGAAGGACTCTCTTGATTTCAGAACTCCGCGCGCTCCGCATCTCCGCGGTGCAAGCGGTTGCCTCGTGCTCAAGAATCTTTCAAGATTTTGCCCTGACTTTGAGCGCCTCATGGCCGACATACTCTCAGCGTGACAAGAGGCCAGTTTGACTCCGACCGGCTCAAGCTGGTTTCCAACAGCGATGAGAGTGCATACGAAACGTTGCAGCAGCAAGCTTCGAAGAAACAAATCAGCGATACCCTGCATCATGGCAAGGAGGGTTGGCGTGCCGGCAATACGCTGTGGCAACATGACCGCGAGTCTGCAAATGTTGCGAAATGTGATGCTCATGCTGTTGGCGGTGGCGTGCGGACTGCCGGGCTTTGTTTCGGCGCAGCCGCTGTCGCTCAAGCTGAAGGACTTGGAGTGGCTGCTGGGTGCCTGGAAACGCGAATCAGCCAGGAGCATTACGTTTGAACGTTGGCGCAAGCTGAGCGACAAGACTTTTGAAGGAGAAAGTGTGCGCCGCTCCAAGGCCACCGGCGACAGCGTGCTGGTCGAGTCCCTGGTGTTGGCGGAAATGGGGGGCGAGATCTTCTACCTCGCGAAAGTGGATGAGAACCGTTTGCCCGTGGCGTTCCGGCTCACGTCGCTCGCAGGCGGCCGGGCGGTGTTTGAGAATCCCGAGCATGATTTCCCGCAGCGCATTACATATATCCTCAATGCTGATGATTCGCTGCTGGTCATCACTGCTGGAAAAGAGGGTGGTCAGGATGAAGAGCAGCAGATCGAATTCTCATTTCAGAAGCATCGGTGATGCGGGCTATTCGTAGCGCAGCGCCTTGACAGGATTCGCCACCGCGGCCTTGGTCGCTTGCAAGCTCACCGTCAAAAGAGCAATGGCCAGCGCCAGCCCGCCGCCGAGCAGAAAAGGGCGTGGTCCCAAGTTCAGGCGATAGGCAAAATTCTCCAACCAGGTATTGATGGCGTAATAAGCTGCCGGCACCGCCAGCGCAAATGCCAGCAGCACCAGCCGGCTGAATTCTTTGGAGAGCAGCAGCAGAATGGAGGGCACAGTCGCGCCCAGCACTTTGCGAATGCCAATTTCTTTGGTGCGCTGCTCGGCCGTGAAAGAAGCCAGCCCCAGCAGCCCCAGACAAGCTACGAAGAAGGCGAGAAGCGTGAACGCGCTGAACAGCCGGCCCAGGCGCTCTTCGGTTTGATAGAGCCGGTCAAAGTCGGCATCGAGAAATCGATAGTCCAGGGGCAAATCCGGCTCCCAGGCCCGCCACTGTTCGGCGAGGAACGGCAGCGCAGCCGCGGTTTGCTGTGGCGCCAGGCGAATCGCCGCGCTCCACGACCACTCCGGCTTGAGGTCCAACACCAACGGCTCGATTTTTTGATGCAGTGATTTGAAATGGAAATCCTTCACCACCCCGATCACCTGACCCATCTCTTCATCCCACACCCGAAACGGGCGGCCGACCGGATCCTCCCATCCCAGTTCACGTACGGCGGTTTCATTCAAAATGTAAGCGTGTCCGGCATCGGTGGAAAATTCGCGGGAGAAGTTGCGGCCCTGCACGATTTGCAAGCCCAGGGTGGGCACGGTTTCTTCATCCACCAGCATGGTGTAGAAGCTTCTGCTTTCCAGTTCTTCCTTGCCGGGCCAGCGGTAGCCGCGGCTCGTGCCGACGCGGCCGGGCACGCTGCCCACCAGCGCAACGTTGCGCACGCCAGGATGTGCCAGCAAGGATTGTCGAAACGCCGCGAAGCGCTGCTTGACCGCGCTGGTGAGATTGAGATGGAGCACCTGTTCCTGGTCGAAGCCCAGCTCATGCTTTTTCATATAGGCGAGTTGATCGCGGACGGTGAGAATCGCGATCAACAGGAAGACCGCGATGCTGAATTGCGTGACGATCAATCCCTTGCGCAGCACCGCGCCCTGGGCGCCGCGGGTGACCAGGCCTTTCAAAACTTTCGCCGGGTTGAATCCCGAGAGAATCACCGCCGGATAGATCGCAGCCAGCACGCTCGCCGCCAGGCCGAGACCCGCCAGCAACAGCAACAGGCCGGGATTGGCGAATACCTCCACTGCCAGTTTTCCGCCCCCCAGTTCGCCGGCGAGCGGCGCGGCCGTCTGCAGGAGTGCCAGCGCCACCGCGACTGCGAAGATGCCGGCGAGCAGCGATTCCCCGAACAACTGCAGCAGCAGCGTGCCCCGATCGGCGCCCACGACTTTGCGCACGCCGATCTCCTTCGCGCGTTGCGCCGCCCGTGCCGTGGCCAGATTCACGAAATTGATGCAGGCAATGAAGAGAATGAGCACGGCCACCGCGGAGAAAATATACAGGTGGCGTTTATCGCTGTTGCTGCCCAGGTCCCAGCGCACGTCAGTGGTGAGATGAATGTCGGTAATCGGCTGCAGCGCCAGCGCGGTGGAGGTGGCGGCCTCGGCATCGCGGTATTTTCGCAGAAACTCGGGAAAGCGGCTGGTGTAGTGCTCCGGTGCGGCGCCGGCGGGCAGCAAGAGATAGGTGTAGTAGTTGAAATTCGTGTATTCTGCCAGCGCCTGCTCACCCATGAAGGCAGTAATCGTGTGGAATGAGGTCAGATAGTCAAACTGCAGATGCGAGTTCCTCGGGAGCGGTTGCAACACACCGGTGATTCTGAGCTCCAGCTTCAAATCGCCGCGCAACAGCGTCAGCGTCTTGCCGACGGGATTGTCGCGGCCAAACCAGGCTTCGGCCGCTGCCGGCGACAGCACCATGGTGTTGGGCGCGGCCAGCGCGGTGGCGGGATCACCCTGGCGCAGCGGAAAAGTGAAGACGCGAAACACCGCAGAGTCCGCATAGAAAAACCCGTCCACTGTGCGCGTTTCGCTGCCCGCTTTGAGATTGGCGCGGCTGTTGGCCGTGAAGAACCGCACCACTTCCAGCTCGGGAAACTCCTGCTTTAGATGCGTGGCATAGCCGGAAGCGCTGATCGCCGACCGCTCCGGCTCGCCCTCGCGGGCAACATGCAGCAGGCGATAAAGGCGGGGCGCATGCTGGTGGAAGCGGTCAAAACTGCGTTCCTGCCGGACATAGAGCAGGATGAAGAAACAGCACGCCAGGCCGAGGGCCAGCCCACTGATGTTGATGAAGGTATAGCCCTTGTGCTTGCCCAGGTTGCGCAATGCAATTGTCAGGTAATGTTTCAGCATCAGGTCTGTGCTCCGATTGGATTCGGGTTCCGGTTTGGCGCCTCCACCAGGCGGCCAATCTGAAGGTTGCAGAATGAGACAAGCAAGTCCAGGAAAAGGTTGCCGGCGGGTGCCGGAAGCCCTGGTGGTGTGCTGTTGTCGCGCTGCCTCCTGATGGCCTGCGGGAAATGAATGAAGGTGAATGGGGAATCCCGCCGCGCAGCCGCAGCAATGCACTTGTGTCTGATCAAATGAATCGCTTATTTCCAGCGCACATTTTCAAACGGAAGGAGAACGCGATGACAACTTTGCTGCGAGGCCGCTTTGCCGCACAGGTGTTGCTGCTTTGGGTGCTGCCGCTGTGCGCGCAGGAAGCCGGTCGCTTTGCCGGCGCCATCAAGACCATCGAGCAGTCGGTGGCAAGGCAAATGGCAAGTGATCGGACTCCCGCGGTTTCCATTGCCTTCATGAAAGATGATTTTCAATGGGCGCGCGGATTCGGCTGGGCGGATTTGGAGAATCACGTGCCGGCCACGGAAAAATCCATGTATCGTCTTGCTTCGGTCACCAAGCCCATGACCGCGGCGGCGATCCTGCAATTGGCGGAACAGGGCCGGATCGATCTCGATCGCGAGGTGCAGGCCTATGTTCCGTATTTCCCGCAAAAGCCCTGGCCGGTCACGGTGCGCCAGCTTCTCGGCCATCTCGGCGGAATCAGCCATTACAAGAATGCCGCGACCGAGCTGCATATCACCGAACCGAAATCCACCCGTGAGGCCATCGCCATTTTCCAGGATTTTGATTTGGTCGCCGAGCCCGGTACGCGTTACAACTATTCCAGCTACGGCTACAATCTGCTTGGTGCGGTGATTGAAGGCGCCTCCGGCATGTCCTATGGTGAATACATGCGCCGGCACGTTTGGGAGCCGCTGGGCATGGTTGACACCCGCCTCGATGATCCCTATGATTTGATTCCGCACCGCGTGCGCGGCTATCAACTCGTCGAGGGCGAGATCAAGAATTCCGAGTTTGTCAACCTCAGCAGCCGCTTTGCCGCGGGCGGCACGCGCAGCACGGTGTTGGACATGGTCAGGTTTGCGCACGGCCTGAACACCGGCAAGCTGCTTTCCCCCCGGAGCCTCGAGCAGATGTATGAGCCTATGGCGACCAAAGACGGCCGCCTCACCGACTACGGCATGGGCTGGGGCACGGGCCATAGTCTCGGCCATTTCATGATTCGCCACAGCGGCGGCCAGCAGGAAACACGCACCATGCTTTACAATTATCCATGCTGCAATTTCATCGTTGCCGTTGCCTGCAATTTCGAAAGCGCCAACCCGGCGGCTTATGCCAACCTGGTGGTGGCCGCCGTTTTGGATGAGCCTGCCAATATCGTGGCCTACGCGCCCGACAAAGTCAGCGACGCCATCTTGCTCGGCCTGCGCGAAGTTTTTGCGAGCGGCTTGAATTACTTTCAGCGGTTCGGCAGACCGATGACGGAGGACCCGGCGGAGCTGGCGCAGGCGTTCTCCTATTTCAATCAACACGTCAGTCTTCCGGCCCTGCAGAAAGACCACGCCGCGGCGCTGCAGAAAATCCGCGAGGGCCGCCATCCCGTTGCGCAGCACGCCTTCGTCAAAATCGGCTCCTATCTGGCCGCGCGCCTCGAAGCAAGAGACGGCGTGGCACGGCTCGCGCATTATCATCAAACCGGCGCACTGCCATTCTTTCATGACTATATCGCCCTGTACCAACAGGATGCGCGTCACCCTGCCAGCTTTCGTTTTCACGCTGCTCTCGAAAAGTCCGTGCAGCACTGGCAGCGCGACTGGCAACGGACGTGGTCGCCCGAAGTGCGCGCCCTGGCCCTGGCGCCGCGCTCTGATTTCGCCGCGGTGCAGGCTCCACTGCAGAAGCTGTTCGCCGGCGCGCAAGTCTATCCGAGTTTCATCAGCGAATTCGAGGAGGCGATCATGCAGTTCATCCTGCGCGGCGAGCGCGAGAAAGCGCTGGCCGCGGGAGAGTCGGGCACGGCGCTTTACCCCAGTTCGGACGCGCTCCTGGCCGGCCACGGCGTCGCACTTGCACTTTTCGGCGCAAAGGAAAAAGGCCTGGCCCGCATCAAACAGGCCGCGGCTCGCAATCCCCAGGGTTGGGCCGGCGCCGATGGTTTGAATCGCCTCGCCTACGAGCTTGCCGGCAGCCGGCAACTTGACCAGGGCCTGGCCCTGCTGCAAATCGCGGTGGAATTGTATCCTCAAATCGCCAATCTCTACGACAGCCTGGGGGAGTTTCATTTGAAGAAAGGGGACCGGCAGCAGGCAATCACCTGTTACCAGAAGGCCCTGGAGATCGATCCCAACTTTCAAAACGCGAAGGCCATGCTGGAGAAAATCACGAAGTAATCCGGCAGGGTTGATTTGCCGCTGCGCCCAGTGTGTTCGGCATTGCGCGAGGCTCGCGGGCGGGCCGCAACCTTGTGTCCACGACCACGGTCTTGAGTCTTGCATAAATGAGTCGAGCCGCAGTTCCAGCAGGATGCTTTCAGCATGACATTTCCCTTTTGCTCTTGTATGCGTCAATAAACAACGTCAAGTATCCGCTCTTATCGTTATTGGAGGCCGGCTTGACCCCGATCGGGTCGCATGGCATAGCCCACGGGCAGCGCCCTGGGAACGGATGGAAGTTGTCGCATCTGGTGGTTTGTTGCCTTGAAATGTCCAGCCATCATTCATGTCATCCTGCAAGGGTCTTCTGAAGAGTTGAGCACAGTGGCAGGAGCTTGACAAGATTCTTTCTGAATGACAATCGGAATCACGTGGACAAGTCTAAGGAACAGAGCACCGACCCTGCAGGGACGGTATTCCTGGCGTGGTTCTATCGCGCCCCGTTGGGGCTTGGTGATTTCTCTTGATGACGGTGTTTCCAGGGCGTT
>JBBIKM010000048.1:0-14766 GCA_037445455.1 bacterium
GCCCGGCGAGCAGGGCGTAGATTTCCGCGCCGCCCAGCGCGTTGCGCGCCGGCGCGGTCAGCCATTGCTGACGGACGACATCGAGCGCCTCGACGCCCCAGTTGGTGCCGAACCAAACCAGCGAATCGTAATAGGAAACCGCATAGGTAATGGCGCGGCCCGGCCCATTTTCGATATCGATGAAACCGCCGTTGTCTTTGGCCATGTTATACACGAACGGTCCCTGATCGGTGGCCGCCCAAAGCAAATTTTCCTGGCGGTCGAGATCATGCACGCGCACGTGCCGCAGCATGTCCGGCAGCACCTCGCCGATTCCCAGCGAGTCGCGGCCGATCGTGCCGAGCACAATGCGGTTCAATCCCAAATCCGTGGCGGCATAGAGATAATTTTCATAGATGACAAGATCGTTGACGCGCGGGCTGGCCAGTCCATCGAGGGAAAGCAGACGCTGCCAGCGGTCTTTTTGCGTGTCGTAGATGTTGATCCCGTTTTCGGTGGCACAGTAGAGTTTGTCGCGGTCGAAAGCGAAGCTGTTCACCTCGTCGCTGCTCATGCTGAAATTGTAGCGCGCGTCATAGTAGCGCCAATCGCGATTATCGGAATTGCCGGCTTGGGGATTGCGCCAGTAGGTAATGCCTTCCAATGATTCATCAGCCGGCTGGCGGAGGGTGTTGCGCACGCCGCCGATCCACAAGCCGTCGTCATCGAACAGCAACGCATCGACGCGCTGGCTGGCGAGGCCGGTGCTGATGAGCTGGGCTTGATCGACATTGAGATCGACGCGCAGGGCGCCCAAGCCCCACGTGCCGAGCCACATGTTGCCCCAACGATCCTGGCTCACGCCGGTCACGCGCGCCTGGCGCAAATGACGATCCTGCACCAGACCGCGGGGATCAAAGAGATAACCGGCGGGCATGAAGAAATGAGGAAACGGGCGGGGCCGGGGCGACCGGTCACCAAACCACACGACACCGTTCTCCGGCACTTGGCCGCCGGCCGGTTGAAAGAAGCTGCCGAATTTGTCCTGCCGGAACAGGCGGCCCGCGCTGGTTTCAAACCAGTTGCCGTTGTTGTCAAAGCCGAGCGAGACGAACTCTTCGTTTTCAGAGACGCCGATCTCGGTTTTGCTGAAGTTGGTCCAGCGCAAGGAAGCGGGATGCTGCCGGCTGAGGCCCTTGGCCGTGGCGCACCACAAGGTGCTGGTGATGTGATCGAATCCGACGGCAAAAATCCGGTTGTCGGCGATGCCGTCGCTGGTGGTGTAGGGCGCCTGCCAGGTACCGCGCAAAATATCATAGCGCGCGATGCCGGTGGTGGTGCCGAAGAAAGCCTGTTCCGGACTGGCGGCCACAGAGCTGACATAGCGATTGACGCCGTAGCTCACCCAATCACCGGGGCGATAATGATCCCGCGCCGGATAAGCGAGGAGCATCACCATCGAAAGGGCAAGCGCTCCCAACAGCAAAAGACCGGTCAAGCCGGGGTGAAAGCGTGTCATGTATTTCTTTCCCGTCAGGGATGAGGGCGGCGCTGATGGTTCGGTGGGAAGCTAGGAGAATTGCGATAAAAATCAACGTGCAAATTGGCGGGCACGGCGGCCATCATGCTTTAATGTTGTACCGTTGCAGCTTGCGATGCAGATTGGCGCGGTCGGTGCGCAGGCGCCGCGCCATTTCACTGACGTTGCCGCCGGTCAGGGCGAAGAAGCGCGAGAGCAGCTCGTATTCGAATTTCTCCAAACGGTCACGTAACGGAATGTCGGCCGCGGTATCCAGCAAGGCATAACCCGGATCGCCGGACGGTGCTGCGGGCACAGCCGGAGACGAAGAGGGCGCGGCGGCGAGAGCAGGCAGGGCCTGCTGCACATGGCCGGCCGTGATCTCCGGCTCATCGTTCATGATCATCAAGCGCTCGATGATGTTGCGCAGCTCGCGCACATTGCCCGGCCAGTGATGCCGCATCAACAGATCGGCGGCCGCAGGGGTCAAGGTTTTGGCGCGGCGGCCGTACGCCGCGGCGAGCTGGCCGAGAAAATGTGCCGCCAGCAGCGGCAAATCCGCCAGCCGGTCGCGCAGCGGCGGCACGGCGATTGGAATCACCGAAATGCGAAAATACAAGTCCTCACGAAAGCGGCCGGCGCTGATTTCCGCATCCAGGTTCTTGTTGGTGGCAGAGAGGACGCGCACATCGAAGCGGATGGTTTGTGTGCCGCCCACGCGCAGCAGCTCGTTTTGCTGCAACACGCGCAGCAGCTTGGCCTGGGTGTCGAGCGACATGTCGCCGATTTCATCGAGAAAGAGCGTGCCGCCGTGGGCCTGCTCGATCAATCCGATCTTGCGCCGCGCTGCGCCGGTGAACGCGCCTTTTTCATGGCCGAACAGCTCGCTCTCGATCAACTCGCGCGGAATGGCGGCGCAGTTGACGCGCACGAATGGCTTGTCCCGGCGCAGGCTCTGCCGGTGCAGCGCTTCGGCGACCAGCTCCTTGCCGGTACCGTTCTCACCGGTGATCAGCACGCGCGCCTCCGCAGGCGCGGCCTTGCTGATGGCCTGGCGCAACTCCAGCATGGCGGGTGACTGGCCGATCATCTCGCCGGTCACGCCCGCGCGCTGCCGCAGCGTGTCGCGCTCGGCCTCGAGCTGCAGGCGCTCGGCGAAATGCCTGACCTCGAGCACGACGCGCTCCGGCTGCAGCGGTTTTTCGAGCAGATTGTAGGCGCCCAGCCGCGTTGCCTGCACGGCCAGGCTGATATCGGCGTGCGCGGAAATCATGATTACCGGCACAGTGAGGTTTTGCTCGCGCATACGCTGCAACACCTCGAGGCCGCTCAGGCCCGGCAGGCGCAAATCCAGAAAGACCAAATCGGCCGGCTGCTGCACCAACAGCTCGAGCGCTTCCTCGCCGCTCGCGCACGCCAGCGTGAGGTGGCCGAGATCGGAGAGCAATCCGCTCAGCGTATTGCGGATGTGAGGTTCGTCGTCGACGATCAGAATGTGAAGCGGCATGCAGAATGCAGCATTGGTGTGAGGATCAATTACCGCCCTTGCTCTTCTTCTATCACCTACTCCTACTCCTGCTCTTACTCTTACCCCCACTCTTGCTCCCACTCCTCTTCACACTCACTAAAAAAGCAAAGAGGAGTGAGAGTAAGAGCAGAGGCACCAGTCTTCCTACGCCACAACGCCGTGGGCATGATTGGCCAGCATTTGCCGAATCTGTGCCGCGGCCGCCTGCTTGGCGCGCAACTTGAGAATGACCTTGTCCGCTTCAAAGCGGCGCTCCAGCACACTGGCCATCTCGTGCACGCGCGCGAGCTTGGCCGGCTCGGAGAGTGACAGCTCGGCTTCGAACTCCACCGCGCCGGCCGCGGCGAAATCGTTGATCCAGCGCTGCAGATCCCCCAGGAACATCTTGCGCTGCGCCGAGACAAAGATTGCCGGCGCAAATTCCTGCTGCAGGCGCTGTAACCGCCGGTTTTCCGGCAGCAGATCGACTTTGTTGAAGACGTGCAGCACCGGGTATTCCTGAAGCTGCATCTCGGTGAGCACGCCGCGCACCGTGGCGATTTGCTGTTCGACCTGCGGGTGCGTGACATCGATGACATGCAGCAGCAGCGAGGCCTCGCGCAACTCATCGAGAGTGGTCTTGAACGAGGCCACGAGATGATGCGGCAGTTTACGGATGAAGCCGACCGTGTCGATCAGCACCACCGGCCCCACTTCTTTTTGATAGCCATTCTTCGGCCAGCGCAGCGCGCGCACCGTCGAGTCGAGCGTGGCGAACAGGCGATCCTCCACGAACACCTCGGCCTCGGTGAGGGCATTCAACAGGGTCGATTTGCCGGCGTTGGTGTAACCCACCAGCGCGGCCTTGAACACGCCGTCCCGGTGCTGGCGGCGCACCGCGCGCTGCCGGTCGATTTTTTTCAACTCGCGGGAGAGGTGAGCGATGCGCTGGCGCACGATGCGGCGGTCGACTTCGAGCTGGGTCTCACCCGGCCCGCGCAGTCCGATGCCGCCAACCTGCCGGGAGAAGTGGCTCCACATGCGCGTCAAGCGCGGCAGCAGATATTCCAACTGTGCCAATTCGACCTGGGTGCGCGCCTCGCGGGTGCGCGCCCGGCGGGCGAAGATGTCCAGAATCAAGCCGCTGCGGTCGATGACCTTCTTTTCGAAAAGCTCTTCGAGATTTTTTGCCTGGCCCGGAGAGAGATCGTCATCAAAGATGACGACGTCAATGTCCTGCTCGGCGACCAGTGTGGCGATGAATTCGGCTTTGCCGCGGCCGATAAAAAAGGCCGGATCAATTTTCGGGCGGGAGTGAATGATGGTCTCGACAACATCGGCGCCGGCAGTGTCAGCCAGCAGCGCCAATTCCTGCAAAGAATCCTCGACGGCGACACGGGAATTGCCCTCCGTGGTAAATCCCACCAACAGCGCGCGCTCGCGCCCACGGGTCTGGGTTTCATACATGATGTCTTTGACTGCCTCCTTGAAAATGATGATTGTTCCGGTTTGGGCCGCGTCTTCATGCGCGGCAAGATCTCACAGGCTGCCGGCCACCGCACAACCGCGCGGCCGTTTCTCCGCCGGTCAGATCACTCCCGCCTTCTCCTGCGGCAATCCGGCGGAAGCATGCTGGCTCACCGTGCCGGCAGTCACGCTGCTGCGATAAAGCAGCATCTCGACGATCATCGCCAGCAGGGCGGCGATCAGGAAAATCTGCCACAACTCGGAGCCGTAACGCGCGGCCGCGATTTGCTCCCGCACGTTGCCTTCTCCGGACAAGGGCGTGAGCGTGGACACGCCGGCTGCGGCTGCCAGCGCGCTTTCCACAAGGGGCGCCGTGCTCAATTCCGCGGCATTGAAATTGACCGCCCAGGTGTGCACCACCTCGCCGCGATCGCGCAATTGATAAAAGCCCGGCTCCGCCGTTTCCGTCACCCGCACTTGATAATTCTGCCCCGCCACCTGCACCGGCGTTTTCAGCAACTCGCCGGTGGGCAACTCCACCACCAATTCCTCCGCGGGCTGGCGCAGCACGCTGGTCAACTCAGCGCCGATTGTGGCCGCTGCCTGCACGTTGTCGCGACTTTGCGCAAGGTAGACCACGCTGCGGTACAGCAACGGCGCAAAAATGCCCTTGAAGGAGAAATCCGACCAGCCTTCTTCCACCCCGGAAGTGAACAACAGCAAGCGGCCGCTGCCCACCCGGCGCTCGACCAAAAACGGCTGCTGGTTCGCATAGTCGATAATCGCGTTCGTGCCGGCCTGCAGACGCAATTGCACGGCAAAGCGAAACCTGGGGGAATCCAGCCGGGGCTTGTCCTCGTCGCTCTCAAACACGCCGTCGAAAAGTGGGTGGGAGAAATCAATGCGGCCCAGTTGCATGAAGCCTTCCGGCTGGGCTATGTTGCCGATGGTTTCGCCGAATGCGCCGAGTTCCAGGCGCGACAGCAGGGCTTCATTGTAGTGCCGCAAATCGACGTCGCTGCCCAGCAAAATGATCACACCGCCGCCGCTGTTCATGAAGCTGATCAGACGCTCGGCCACGCCTTCGGCAAAGCGGCTGACATTGGCCAGCACGATGCCGTCGTAATCCTGCAGGCGCTCTGCCGCCAACTCTCGGGTGGTGATCTCCTTCCAGCTTTGGGTGGCGGCCGGCGTGGCGGCGGCATGCGATTGCAGCGCGGCGCGCAAGAACAGGAGATCAGCGGGCCGCTCGCTCACCGCCAGCAGGCGCCGGTGTGGCGGAATATAAAACGTGAAGAACTGCGCATTGTCGGCGGGCAAATCGTCGTCTTCCAGCGCCAGGCGGCCGCGCAGGAAGCCGGTGGTGTCTGGCACGGCGCGAAACGTCACCGCGCGTTGCGTGCCGGCGGGTACCTCCACGCTTTGCTGCGCCACGCGCTTGTCGTTAAGATAGAGATGCAGCAGTTGGCCCTGCACGTCATGGGCGCCGTGGTTGGCCAGCGTGGCGGTGACTTCGAAACTCTTGCCGCGCTCGAAAATCTGGTTGCGCAGCGTCGCGCCGCTGAGCGTCAGGTTGCTGGCCAGCGGCCGGTCATAACGCACGAAATAGGCGCGCACGCCGGCCAGCGGCGGCAACTCCGGCAATTGTGCGACACGGCCATCGCTGAACAGATAAATTTCACGATTGACGTTGCGCGATTTCTCCAGCAGCCCGCGGCCGAGCGCAAAGGCGCCGGCGAGATCGGTTTCCGCCCAGGTTTGCGGCACTGTTTGCGCCGCTTCACGCAAGCGCTCAGCTTCCACCAACGGGCTGCCGGGCAGCAGTGCTGCCGGCCTGGCCGCGGTGATCAGGTAAATTTCATCACCGGTCGAAAAAAGTTCCGCCATTTCCTGCACCTGGCGGCGCGCCGCCGCGAGAAACGAAACACCTTCCGGTGCGGCCGCCATGCTCAGCGAATTGTCGACGATGAGCACCGCGGTGGTGCGGGCGCGTTGCGCCAGTGCCGCGCTGTTTTGCCGCAAGGTTGGCCGTGCGAAAGCGAGCACCAGCAGCGCCACGATCAACATGCGCAACAGCAGCAACAGCAATTGCTTCAGTTTCAGCCGGCGGATGTTCTCCCGTTCGAGGCGTTTGAGAAAGGCCAGCGTGCTGACCGCAACGACTTTGAGCTTGCGCTTGGTGAGCAGATGGATGAGCAGGGGCAGCGCGACGGCGGCCATGGCCCATAACAGAGCCGAATTGAGGAATCCAAACATAGTAGGGGTGCGTTTTCCGCCTTTTGAAAACGCTCAACCGATTGTGCGTTCCGTTTTTTTCAAGCGGCGCCGAGAAACCATTCCACGACTTCCGGGCCGGCGGGGCAGCCATGGCCCGGTTGCCCGTGCGGCGATGCTCTTTCCCCGCCCGCCAGTCAGGCAAATGCCGTCATGCCGCCGCGCAGTGATTTCGCCCCGGCGGTCTGGCACGACGCAACATAGAACAACCCGCAGAAATTAGCAAGGACTATGACGGGTGGCCGCATTTCAGCCTCGCTTGCCGAACTGCTTGCGCGCCATTGCCGCCTTCGGCATGGCGGCCAGCGCGGCGGCCTCTCGAATAAACGCCGCGAATTTCCGCGGCCGCCAGTCCGCCATGCTTCTGATTTTCAATTGCCGCACTTGCTTGCCCCCGCCTTGCAGCAAGCCTCCGGGGTCGGAGAGAAAAACACCGAATTCAAAACCAAGCACGACGTGATCCTGCTTGGGCGCGAGAAAGGCGAAATAGTGGCTCTTACCCTCGCCGCAAACGCGATAGCCGAGCAGCCGCCAGCCGGGATAGACGGCTTCGAGACAGTGGGGAAGCGTTTGCTTGATCAGGCGGCGCAGGTGTTGCGCAACGGCTTGCGTGGCCGGCGGAAAGGCGGAGAGGAATTGTTCCGGTGTGACGCGCGTGGCGGTGTCTGGTTTGAGAGGAAAGCGTCTCGCCGGCGGTTGCTTATGCATTTCTCGCAACCAGCTTCTTCAACAGATTCAGCGGACTGAAACTCGAGCGTTTGCGCACCGCTTCCACCGGCAGCGGCTCCGGAATCTTGATGTCTTCACCGGCGAGCGCGTGCCGGGGATTCTCATAGAAGATGCGTTGCGCCGTTTCTTCGCCCCACAGGTCGCGCACAATGCCGAAGCTGCTGCCGATGCGCATGGGCCGGCGGCCGGTATTGTGGCCGTCGCTGCCGATGAAGTGAATCAACCGGCTGTCGAGCAGGGCCATGGCCAGCGCTTTGACGCCTTCGCCGTATTTGCCATCCAGGCTGCCGGCGTTCAACTGCAACAGGGCGCCGCGTTGCACGAAGTCATAGGCGCGTTGCGGGTTCTTCAGAAAGCCGAAATTGCGTTCGGGGTGCGCAATGATCGGGGTTTTGCCCTCGAGCACGAACTGAAAGAAAGTGTCATCCGCGCCGCGGGGAATGCCCTGCATCGGAAATTCCACCAGAAAGTAACGGCCGTTGTTGTTGAAGGTCGAGATTTCGTGGGACAGCTCCATCTCGGGCTGATAGAAAATTTCGGCGGCGAGATGCAGCTTCAGCGCCACGTTGGCCTGCAGCAGCCGTTGTTTCATTTCAGCAAACTTCGCGAGGATCTCCGGCTCCAGGCGATACTGGCTGTTGTCGAGAATATGGTGGGTGACGGCCAGCTCGGTGGTGCCGGTGGCAACGGCCTGGACAGCCATCTGCAGGGATTCTTCCCAGCTTTCCGAGCCGTCGTCAACGGCCGGCAACAGATGCGTGTGCATGTCGATCATTCTATGTCCTAACCGCAAACCTCCTGATGAGAATCGATCCAGACTGCCGGCCGCGCTGCGCGGAAACTCGCTTGACGGTGTCGTGGCAGTGGCAGTGGCCGGCCGTCAGGGCGCCGGTGGCGAGCCGGCATGAATCGCGGCTGCGAAATCCCGAATCAGCGCGCCGCCGCCGGCCTGCTCGAACACGTTGCCGGTCACCACGAAAGCCGCGCCGGCCGCCACACACTTGGCGGCCTGCTCGGGCGTGCGAATGCCGCCGCCGGCGATCACCGGCACGTCGACATAGCCGGACACCGCCGCAATCATTTCCGGCGAAATCGCGTGTTCGGCGCCGCTGCCGGCTTCCAGATAGACCCACTGCATGCCGAGGTATTGCGCGGCCAGCGCCGTGGCTTTGGCGATGTCATACTTGTCACGCGGCATCGGCCGGGTGTTGCTCATGTATTCGGCGGAGGTCATGCGACCGGAGTCAATCAGCATGTAGCCGGTGGCGATGGTCTCAATGCCAAAATGCCGGATGAGCGGCGCGGCTTTGACTTGTTCGCCAATCAGATAATTGGCATTGCGGCCGCTGATCAACGAGAGAAACAAGACCGCGTCGGCATGGCGGGAGAGTTGAATGGTGCTGCCGGGAAAGAGCAGGCATGGTATCTCTGTGGCGGCGCGAATTGCGAGCACGATGTCATCGAAGTGCGGATTCAGCAGCATGCTGCTGCCGATGAGAATGGCGTCGGCGCCACCCTCACTGGCGGCGGCCGCCATGCCGGCGAGCTGGGTGAATTCCCACTTGTCGGGATCGATCAGGACAAAGTGTCCCGCGCCGCTCTGCGCGCGCACCGACAGCAGGTAGTCGAAAACTCTGTGAGGGCCTTCGCGCTGGCGCCAAACACCGTCGCGCGCCGTGGCCGGGCGGTGAGCAACCGTCGCGCTGCCGCTGCCCACCTGAGATGCGGCTGGCCTAGCGATTGGTCATCTCCTGCAAGATTTTGGGTACCTGGTTCAGGGCTTCCTGCAAACGGTGCACGTCTTTGCCGCCGGCGAGCGCCAGATGCGGCCTGCCGCCGCCCGAGCCGCCGGCGATGGCAGCAACCCGTTTGACGATCTCACCGGCCTTCAGCTTTTGCTGCTGGATCAGATCATCGGTGACCACGCACGCGAAGGTGAGTTTGTCGTCCATCACGGCAGCCAGCACACCCACGCCGCTGCCGAGCTTTTCCCGCAACGTGTCGCCCATTTGCTTGAGATCGTCGGCGGTGTTGGCTTCCACCCGGGCGGTGACAAAACGAAAGCCGTTGAGCGGCATGGCGCGATTGGCGAGATCAACAATCTCCTGTTGCGCCAGTTTCAAACGCAATTGGCGCAACTCGCGCTCGAGCGTCTTGCGTTCCTCCAGAAGCTGCCGCACACGCTCGGTGAGGTCGTCTTCGTTGCTGTTGAGCAGGGCGCGCAGCTCTTCGGCCATGCGCCTTTCCTTGCGCACCAGCGCTTCCGAGCCGCGGCCGGTGGCGGCTTCCAACCGGCGAATGCCGGCGGCCGCCGAGCCTTCGCTCAGCAGGGAAAACAGGCCCGCTTCGCCGGTGTGATGCAAATGCGTGCCGCCGCACAACTCCAGCGAAAAATCGCCGATGCGGACGACGCGCACGATGTCGCCGTACTTCTCCTCGAAAATCGCCATCGCGCCGAGCCGGCGGGCCTCGTCATATGGCATCTGGCTGGTGGTGATTTCCAGATCCGCACGAATTTGCTCGTTGACGATGCCCTCAATGTCCTCGAGCTGGGCCGGCGAGATGCGCTCGAAATGGGTGACATCGAAGCGCAGGCGCGCGGGGGCCACAAGCGAACCCGCCTGGGTGACGTGCTTGCCGACGGTCTCGCGCAGGGCGCGATGCAGCAGATGGGTGGCGGTGTGATTGCGCGCGGTGTCGAGCCGCAACCGGCGATCGACTTGCGCCAGCACGCGGGGATTCTCGATCTTGCCGTACAGCAGCCGGCCGATGTGCGCAATGTGGGATCCGACTTTCTGCACGTCGCTGACTTCGATCACGAAGCCCTCGCCCTCCACGCGGCCCTGGTCCCCGACTTGCCCGCCGGATTCCGCATAAAACGGCGTTTGGGAGAGCGTGAACACCACGCGCTCACCGTCCTGCTGCACGCGCCGAATTTCGGCTTGCGTCTCGAGATCGGTGTAGCCCACAAAGCGCGAAGCGGCACCGGAGGTCAGCTCGCGCCATTCATCCGGCTTCAGACTGGTGTGATAATCCCATTTGCCGGCTTCCCGTGATTTGCTCTTCTGCACTTCCATGGCGGCGTTGAAACCCGCTTCATCCACCAGCAGGTCGCGCTCGCGCGCCATGAGTTGGGTGAGATCAAGGGGAAAGCCGTAGGTATCATACAGGCGGAAAGCATCCTCGCCCGGGATTTTGTTCTTCTTTTCCCGGTCCAACCTGGCGACGATGCCGCTGAAAATTTCGAGTCCGCGATCGAGCGTGTGATTGAAGCTTTCTTCTTCGGCCTTGATCACCCGGCTGATGTATTCGTGCTTGTCGTGCAGCTCCGTGAACGTGTCGCCCATGACGTCCACCACCGGCTGCACCAGTTTGTAAACGAACGGCTCGTGCATGCCGAGCTTTCTGCCGAAGCGCGCGGCGCGGCGCAGAATGCGGCGCAGCACGTAACCACGGCCTTCGTTTGACGGCAGGGCACCGTCGGCGATGGCGAAGGTCAGGCAGCGAATGTGATCGGCCAGCACGCGATGCGGCATGCCATTCTCAAAATCATACCCCTTGCCGGAGATCTCGCTGATCGTTTCCAGAATCGGCGTGAAGAGATCGGTGTCGTAGTTCGATTGAACGCTGTTGAGCACAGCCAGCACTCGCTCAAAGCCCATGCCGGTGTCGACGTGTTTCGCAGGCAATTCAACCAGCGTGCCGTCGGCCTCGCGGTTATATTGAATGAACACGAGGTTCCAAATTTCCATGACGCGCGGGTCGCCGGCGTTCACCAGGCCGGCGCCGGATTTGTCCGGGGTGAGATCGATGTGAATCTCCGAGCACGGGCCGCAGGGGCCGGTTTCGCCCATTTCCCAGAAGTTGTCCTTCTCGCCGAAGCGCTGAATCCGGTCGCCCGGCAGGCCGGCAATTTTGCGCCACCACTCCGCGGCTTCGTCATCCGTTTTGTAAATCGTCGCGTACAGGCGATCCTTCGGCAGTCCCCATTCCTTGGTGAGCAGCTCCCATGCCCAGGCAATGGCCTCGGCCTTGTAGTAGTCGCCGAAGGACCAGTTGCCGAGCATCTCGAAGAAGGTGTGATGATAGGTGTCAAACCCGACATCTTCGAGATCATTGTGCTTGCCGCTCACGCGAATGCACTTTTGCGTGTCGGCCGCGCGCTTGTAGTCACGTTGCTCCGTGCCGAGAAAGATGTTCTTGAACTGGTTCATGCCGGCGTTGGTGAACAACAACGTCGGATCATCCAACGGCACCACCGGCGCGGAAGGAACGATGGTGTGACCCTGCCGCTTGAAATAATCGAGAAAGGACTGCCGTACGACTTTGGACTTCATGTGAATATCCTGAATGGTATGTTCCAATCATTGGTTTCTGTTCTTGCGCGCTTCCCGCCGCGTCCACCAGACGACCTGGATGCCGGCAAGTGCCACCAGCGTTATCATTATCGTGAAGCCTGCAGGATTGGTCATGGTTTCTTCCTGCTCGACTCACGTGAAACTGTCATTCGTTTTTTGACAAATGCCAGATTGCGTTGCTGTGCAGCATCATCGCAACAAGCAGAATGAGTACGATTCCACTCCCTCCCGGTATCAACGTCGGCGGCTGGCTTAACTGCCCGACGGCAGCGGGTACGGCGACTGCAGCAAGAACGAGGACAGCCACCTTCTTAAAAAGACCAAGCCAGAACTTGTAAACAACCTTTAGGTTGTCGGGGTGATTCTTGCTCATTGCCCCATGCTCCCTCACCAGGCGTTCTGCTCACACCGCCGGAAGGGTTGCTGCTTCGGCAGTGTGGCAAGAAACCCACGAGCTTCTGTAGCGTCCTCAAGCCGGCAACAAGCACCGCTCTTGCGGAGCGGAAATGGGACCGTCAAATGCCCAGCAGGCTTATCCTTTCTTCGACGCCGTCCTTGCGAAATATATGATGACTGTCTCTCATCCCTTCGTCAAACCCCGGGCGCAAGAGCAAAAGCCGCAAGTCGCTAAATGCAATGCCGGCGTCCGATTTCCCGCGCAGAATTTCGAACAGGAGCTTCTCGTATTTGCCCGCTGGCGGGCCAGGCCCCAGGAAGACTCCAAATCTTACTCTCCCGCATCATCTTCACGCAATTCCTGCCACAGCGGCGTCGCCCGAATCGTCTCCCAATCAAAGCCGCGGCGTTGCAGAAAATCAGCGAGCTTCTGCCGCGCCTTTCGCGGCGGCAGGGCCGCAAGTTTTCTGCGCTGCTTGTCGGCGAGCTGGTTCGCCAGCGCCGAGGTTGCGCTGTCGGTGAATACCTCATCGAGCGCGGCGACAATGATCTCGGCCGCGATGCCCTTTTGCCGCAGTTCGAGGGCCAGCCGTTCCCGGCCCATGGGACGGTTGCGCAGCCGGTTTTGAATGAACGAACGCGCAAATCCGGTGTCGTCAAGATAATGCTGGCGCCGGCATTCGGCAAGCGCGGCGGCCACGATCTCCTGCTCGAAACCGGCCTTGCTGAGCGCATCGTGCAGCTCTTTTTCGCTGCGGCTGCGCTGCGCCAGCAGGCGATAGGCCCTGGTTAGGGCCGCCTTGAGCCTCTGCCCGGTCTCTTCGCCGTTCTCAAACAGACTGGTTTGACCGCCGCTGGAGGAGACCATGTTTGCTCTCGAGGCAATTTGCGAAGTTCCAACGGCACGTGGGACGGTTCACAAGGTTTCAGACAGCCGCTACTTCTTCGCCGGCGCCGCTGCCGCGGGAGCGGGAGCCGCAGGCCTGGCTGATTTGCCCGCCTCGGCGGGAGCCGCAGGCTGGGCCTCTTCCTTGATCAACCCCACCGCCTTGCGCACCTTGAGCTCGAGATTCTTCCTGACCTCGGGATTATCGACCAAATACTTCTTCAGGTTCTCGCGGCCTTGTATGCGGTCTTCGCCGACCGTGAACCAGGTGCCGCTTTTCTCGATGAGCTTCAAGTTGATCGCCAGGTCGGCGAGATCGCCTTCGGAGGAGATGCCGGTGCCGTACATCAAATCGAATTCTGCTTCCTTGAAGGGCGGCGCCACTTTGTTCTTCACCACTTTGACTTTGGTGCGGTTGCCGGTGGCGTTCTCGCCGTCCTTGATCGAGGCGATGCGGCGCACATCCAGGCGCACCGACGCATAAAACTTGAGCGCGCGGCCGCCGGTGGTGGTTTCCGGACTGCCAAACAGCACGCCGATCTTTTCGCGGATCTGATTGATGAACACGACGCAGACGTTGGTGCGGCTGATGGCGCCGGCGAGCTTGCGCATGGCCTGGCTCATCAAGCGCGCCTGCAGGCCCATCTGTGCCTCACCCATTTCGCCTTCGATTTCGGCCTTGGGCACCAGCGCCGCCACCGAATCAATCACCACCACGTCGAGTGCGCCGCTGCGCACCAGGGTCTCCGTGATCTCCAGCGCCTGCTCGCCGGTATCGGGCTGCGAGACGATCAGATTGTCGACGTCGACGCCCAGATTCTTGGCATAGTGGGCATCGAGGGCATGCTCGGCGTCGATGAACGCCGCCACGCCGCCCAGCTTCTGCGCTTCCGCGATGATGTGCAACGCCAGAGTAGTTTTGCCGCTGGATTCCGGCCCGAAGATCTCCACGATGCGGCCGCGCGGCACGCCGCCAATGCCCAGCGCGGCATCAAGGGAAATTGAGCCGGTGGGGATGACGTCAATTTGAACCTTGGCGCGCTCATCACCCAGTTTCATGACCGAGCCTTTGCCAAACTGCCGGTCGATTTGCTGAATGGCGAGATCTAGCGCCTTGAGTTTTTCATTTTTCTCCACGCATCCCTCCGGAGATGTTGAGGTGATTGAGACTGGTTGACTTGGGATCCCGCGCGCGACAACATGAAGCCGGCTGCAGGACCCCGGCACTGCGCGTCCGCCGCACGTCACCTGCGGCCTGCGTTCGTCTGGCTGCCGAGCGCAAAGCGCTGCAGCGCAGTGTAAACCGCGCCTTCCCGCTGCAACACGCTTTGCATGAGCACGAGTTCATCGCAGGCCAGCTCGTGGCTGGGAAAAGGATGATTCATCATTGCTTTTACCGCCGCTTCGGCCCGGCCTGCACGCACACGGCCGAGCGTCACGTGCGGTGAAAAGGCCCGCTTCTCCCGCGCAAGTCCGACTTGATGCAGAGCGCGATCCACTTCCTCCGCCAGCTTAACGAGGTGGCCATGCGGGTCATTGAGTCCGACCCACAAAACTTGCGGCCGCTGCGGATTGGGAAAGGTGCCGGCACCGGCGACTTCACAAGTAAAAGGGGTAGACTGCCGGCAAACCTGTGCCAGCGCCGCCTGAA
>JBBIKM010000048.1:14805-32507 GCA_037445455.1 bacterium
GATAAACTTGAGCGTGAGGTGAACCTTTCCCGGCTTCACCCAACGCACACCGCTCTCCAGCTCGCGCAGCGGTGCGAGGTAGGCCGCCAGTTCGGCCACAATCCGGGGCGGCAACTCAAAGGCGACGAATAATCGCAGCAGGTCGTTCATGCGCGCGTCTCCGCCAGCGCGCGATAGAGCAGGCTCAACGCCAGCGTGCTGAAGCGCTCTTTATTAAACAGCCGGTCGTTGGTATAAACCACGTGCCGGGCCGTGACATTTTCGGGCGTGGCCACCGCTGCCCACACCAGGCCGACAGGCTTGTCCGCGCTGCCACCCGCCGGTCCGGCAATGCCGGTAGTGGCCAGGCCGTAGTCAGTGCCGCAGCGCTGGCGAACACCTGCCGCCATGGCGCGCACGCAGGCTTCGCTCACCGCGCCATGTTGGGCAATGACTTCTTCCGGCACGTCGAGCAGCGCCATTTTGGAGGCATTGCTGTAGGTCACCAACCCGCACGCAAAGTAATCTGAACTGCCGGGAATGTTGGTGAGGCGGTGCGCAATCAGGCCGCCGGTGCAGGATTCGGCAACCGCCAGCGTGGCATTGCGCTCGCGCAGCTTTCTGCCAACGACTTCTTCGAGAGACTCATGATCATAACCGTAGACATATTTTCCCGCTTTGGCGAGAATGCGCGCCTCGGCCTGACGAACGGCATGCTCGACTTCCCCGGCGCTGTGGCCCGTGACGGAAATGCGCAGGTTGACGCCGGAGAGGCTCGCGAGAAAGGCAAGCTTGCCAAATTGTTCGAGCTCACTGATCGGCGCAAGCAGCTCGGCGAGTGCGGATTCGCCGATGCCGTGCGTTCGAATCGTGCGATGCCGAATGATCACCCCGCCCGCCCATTCCCGCAAACGCGGCAGGAGCGGCCCGGAGAAGATGTTCTTCATCTCCGCGGGCACGCCAGGCAAGACCACGCCGTGCCTGCCATCCTTCTCAAAGAGCAACCCCGGCGCGGTGCCAATTTCATTCCACAACACCTGCGCGCCTTCCGGTACGTGAGCCTGTTCGACATTCACCGCCGGCATGACCACGCCGCGCTTGGCGAACAGCTCCTGCACATGCTGCAGCACCTTTTCGTCGGTCACCATGCGGCGTGCGCCGATGAACTCCGCGACGACTCTCTTGGTGACATCGTCGTGAGTCGGCCCCAGCCCGCCGGTGAGCAGAACGAGTTCGGCGCGCGCCCAGGCAGCGGCCAGGCTGTTCAGAATGTCATCATGGCGGTCGCCGACGGTGGTCACGCAGCGCAGCGGAATGCCAACTTGGCTTAGTTGTTCACCCAGCCAGGAGGCATTGGTATTCACGACTTGCCCGATCAGCAACTCATCGCCGATCGCGATCACTTCTGCGACCATTCAAAGTCCTTGTTAACATGCGAAGAGCATCCCGCCGCAACTGTTCCACACCGGGTTGGGCTGAGGCTGCCAAAACTTCGAGTGCCGTGACAGCTCAAAGGATTTTAGGGTAACGGCTCAGCCGTGGCCGGAGCATTTTCTCAGAAATTTGCGCTCTTGGACAGACACTGGATGCCCAATTGCATCCTCTACAGCGCAGCCGGTGATCTTGCGTAAATGCCGGCCCGCGCCGTCGTGCTTCAGGTCAAAATCCCGGCAGGGATGACGGCGGCCAACACGCGCAGGCTCACGTTCGCATACACCCCGGCCGCCACATCGTCCAAAACAATGCCCCAGCCGCCGTGGAGTTTTTCCACCTGCCGCACCGGAAACGGCTTGGCGATGTCGAACACACGAAAGAGCACGAAACCGATCGCAATGGTGAGCGGGTCGAGTGGAACGAAGGCCAGGGTCACCGCCATGCCGATCACTTCATCGATGATGATTTCGGCGGGATCGGTTTGCCGGCGGGCGCTGGCCACGCGCTGAGCGGCCCAAACCCCGATCAGCATCAGGGCGAGGACGGCGGCGGTGAACCAAAGCGGTGGAAGATAAGTCGGAAAGCAGAGAAATGCAAGGGCGGCGGCAAGGCTGCCGGCAGTGCCCGGGGCGACGCGCAGACGGCCGAGGCCGCCCACGGTTGCGATCAGATGAGCCAGGGTGTGGGAGAGGGAAGGCACCTTACTTGGCCAGGTTGCGGGCTGCGAAAATGCGAAAGAAAAAGTGGCCCAGGGTGCGCAGATGATGGCGGTTTTCGTAGAGATATTGCAGGCCGGTCACGACGGTGATCAGCGTAACCAGGTGCATCATCACCGGAATGATGTGAAAGGTTTCGATCCACTGCAGCCAGGTCGGAGGATTGGCACCGAGGAAATAGGATTCTGCAATCAGATAAAGCATAATGAGGTAGATGGCGGCCATTTGGCTGGCAGTTTTCCATTTTGCGGACACGCTGGTGACCACCGGCTTGTTCTTGTATTGCGCATAAGTGCGCAGCAGCGTAATGAGAATGTCGCGCGCCGCAATCGCAGCCACCATCCACAGCGCGACGTACTCATAGAGCGCAAACGCAAAGAAGGTCGACAGGGTGAGAATCTTGTCTGCCAGCGGATCCCAAAACGCACCCCACGCCGACATGTTGCCGGACTTGCGGGCGAGGTAACCGTCATACCAGTCCGTCAACACCGCGATCAGAAAGACACCCAAAGAGGCGAAGCGATACGCCAAGCCCGCCGGAAACAACAACGCGACGACCACAGGCGCCAGGACCATGCGCGTAATCGTGAGGACGTTGGAGACGGTCATGGTTGGCCTCAACAGTTGATGGAAAAGCCCAGGCTGTTTTGCAGCACGGGGGACTTCAGTGCTCTACCACGGTACCCGGCCAGTGAGGGCGCGGGACAAAGTGACTTCGTCGGTGAATTCCAGATCGCTGCCCACCGGCAGGCCGCGTGCCAGGCGGCTAACCCGCACGCCCAGCGGCTTGATCAAATTGAGCAAATAGATCGCCGTGGCCTCGCCCTCGGTGTTGGGGTTGGTGGCGAGGATCACTTCCGTCACGGCTGGCTGCGCCGACTGGATGCGCTGCAACAGCTCACGCACGCGCAAATCCTCCGGGCCGATACCGTCCAGCGGCGAAAGCGCGCCACCCAGCACGTGATACAAGCCGCGGTGCTCGCCGGTGTTTTCCAGCGCCAGCACGTCGTTGGCCTCCTCCACCACGCAGATTACCGTATGATCGCGGCCGGGGTTCGCGCAGATCACACAGGGATCCGATTCCGTCAGATTGAAACAGCGCGAACAGTGCAGCACTCTCTCCTTCAGCGCCAGCAGCGCTTGCGCCAACCGCTCAACCTCCGCGCGCTGGGATTTGAGCAGAAAGAAGACCAGCCGCTGCGCGGTCTTGCGCCCGATGCCCGGCAGCTTTGACAGCTCGAGCACCGCCGTTTCGACACTGCGCGAAAGGTATTGCATCTCACAGCCCCGGCATTTGCAGACCGCCGAGGACCTGGCTGAGCATGCCGCCGGTGACCTTGTTCATCTCTGCCATCTCGACTTCCTGCGCCTTGACCCGCGCCTGGTTCATCGCCGCAACGATGAGATCCTCGAGCATTTCGGTGTCGTCAGGGTTGACCACTTCCTTTTCGATTTTCACCTGCAGCACTTCCCGCCGGCCGTTCATCACCACGGTGACCATGCCGCCGCCCGCCGTGCCCTCCACCCGCAAGCTGGCCAGCTTCTCCTGCGCTTGACTGATTTTTTCCTGCAGCGCTTGTGTACCTCTGAATAAATCACCCATACTGGGACGGCTCATTGCTGTCTCTCCTGATATTTGCAAGAATTCAGGCCAGCTTCGGTCAGAGCAATGTTGCGCGATCGCTGAAGCCGGCATTGCGACGCACCCGACGAACACAGAATTCCCCTGGCCACGCAGATGGAATGTCCGTCCTTCATCTTTTGGGCTGGCAGCGGACCAACTCGCCATCCAGCGCCTCAACCAGCTTCTGGGCCACCGGGTAGTGCTCGAACAACATTTGCAGATTCTGCGCGTTGTCGGGACTGACTGCGATTTTCGCTGCGCCGTTGCTCACCGGAGTGCTGGTGGCACCGGCCGGCGCGACTGGCTCGGCTGTTTCCGCCGGCGAGGGCGCGGGCAAAGGCACGGCACCATTCTCCGCCTTGCGGCAAATGATGCGCACCGAGTAACCGGTCTCGGCCTGCACCGCCTTCTGAATGATCGTCTTTTGATTGTTCACCGAGTTGAGGTGAAAGCCGTTGCAGTTGCTGCCGAAGCTCAACTCCAGCGCGCCCTCGTGCAGTGCCGTCGGAGCGCCCATTTCCAAAAACGATCCCAGCGAGATCTTCTCACTCTTGACGCGCTCGAGAATTTGCGGCCAGGACTGTTGAATCGCCTGCAACGCAGCCGCCTGGTTCTCGATGGGCGCCGCCAGCGGCAACACCGGTTCCTTCGTTTTCACCACCGGCACGCCCTGCACGCGCGCCAACAGCCCGGAGGTGAACAAACCACCGGCCGCCGGGCCGGGGGCAGCCGGCGTCGCTGCCGCAGGCGTGGCCGCGAGTTTCGGGCTAATCTGTGGAATCACAGCGATGCCTTCCAGGCGGGGCACGGTCACAGGCTCTGCGGCGGCAGGCTCTGTCGCCACCACCGTGACGCCTTCTGCCGCTGTCTGCGGCGCCGGTTTGGCCCCGGCGCCCGGCGTAGTTTTCGTGCCGGAATCGCCGCCGGCACTGCCACTCGCGCCGGCATGCACCATGCGCAGCAGGCACATTTCCAGCAACACGCGCGGATTGGCGGCGCGCGCCAGCCGCGCTTGCGCCTCGGTGACGAGCTGTATGCAGCGCATCAGCTCGAGTTCATTTAGGGCATGCGCCGCGGCGCTGTAACGCTCGGCGTAGTTCTCCAATCCCACCAAATGGCTGGTGCCGGCAGTGACGCGGGTGGTGAGGATGAAGCTGAGATGCTCGGCAAGACGTTCGAAGAATTCGCCGAGATGAATGCCGGCGTTGTGAATTTTCTCGCTGAGCGTGAGCGCGCGGCGGGCGTCGTGCGCGATGAGCGCATCGCTGCATTCAAAAAACAATTCCTGGTCGATCAAACCGAGCAGCCGGGAGACGTCTTCCTTGGTCACCCGGTCACCGCAGTAGGAAATCACCTGGTCGAGCAGGCTCTGACTGTCACGCATGCTGCCTTCAGCGCGTTTGGCAATGAGATGCAGCGCCGCTTCCTCGGCTTGCACCCCCTCGCTCTGGCAAATCATCCTGAGCTGGCCGGCGATTTCGCCGATCGGTACACGGCGAAAATCGAAGCGCTGGCAGCGGGAGAGGATGGTGGCCGGAACCTTGTGAATTTCAGTGGTGGCGAAGATGAACAACACATGCGAGGGTGGCTCTTCGAGGATTTTCAGCAGCGCGTTGAAGGCAGGCTCGGTGAGCATGTGCACTTCGTCGATAATGTAAATCTTCTTGCGGCTGCCGGCGGGCGCGAAGCGGGCGTTATCGCGAATGTTGCGAACCTCATCGATGCCGCGGTTGGAGGCGCCGTCGATTTCGATGACATCCATGCTGCGGCCGGCGGTGATTTCTTCGCAGTTGCTGCATTGGTCGCAGGGCGAGGTGGTGGGGCCGTGCTCGCAATTCATCGCCTTGGCCAACAGTCTGGCCATGGTGGTCTTGCCCACGCCGCGCGGGCCGGTAAACAAATAGGCGGAGGCGACACGGTTCTGAGAGATCGCGTTTTCAAGCGTGCGGGTGACGTGTTGCTGCGCGACAACGGTTGCAAATTGCTTGGGCCGCCATTTGCGCGCGAGCACAAGGTAAGACATGAGAGCTCCGAGCCACGATGCGCTGGTCGTCGATCATGTTCTGCGAGTCGTGAAGCCGAGCGTCTCCTGCCCGGCGGGAGGCGGGAGAGAAACCGGCGTGCCTTCAAGTACAGGACTTCTGGGCCGCGCTCGCTTGGACCTTTCGAGGGGTGACATAACCTCCTCCCTGACACGCGGTTGATGGGCGCTGCGTTGCGATCAAAAAGGCCAAGGTGCCCCGCGGCACATCTTTGCATTGCTTACCGTTGCTGCCTTCCGGCCCTGGCGGGGTTCGGCACGCGCCGATTGCGCGGGCCTTGGCCATTTCATGCGTGGTGAAGATTGTCGTTGGTAGGATGTAGAAGCGTCACCAACCGATTCAGACGTGCCAGATAATTGCTTTTTCAGGTGGCGCAAAATAACCATTGAGTCTTTGAAAGGCAAGGGATTTTTGGCAGGCACATCTGAAGCTGGCGGAGAGGGTGGGATTCGAACCCACGGTAGCGCTTGTGGCACTACACGCGATTTCCAGTTGCGTGATTTGGTTTGCAAAGTAAAGACTTAGGAAGATCTGTGGTGCAGTTTGTGGTGCGAAAAATTGCCGCAGCAAGAATAGGCTGACTTTTTTGACGCTCTAAAAAAAGGTGAAGCCCGACAAGTAGCAGCTTGACGGGCTTCGCTGGGAATCCAGTAGGAAATCCCTGAAAAAGCGGTGAGAAAATAGCGCTTCTCACCTTCAACGTCAAGAGATTTCCTGCCGCGATTCCCCTCCTCAAAATCACTCTTCCAACATCATTCTGGAGGTGCCCTCATGCAAACCTACGGCAACTTGGCGGCTGGTTACCGGCCGCATTTGGACTCGCAGGACTTCGTGAAGGCTTTGCGGCTCGGCGTGTTGGTCGCGCTGTTGCTGTCGATGGCCTTCTCCGTGCGCGGGAATTACTTGGGCCTGGAGCAGACGCTGGAGAAAAATTGGCTGTGGCTCACCTGCATCAGCGCCGGCATAACGTTGACCTCGGCGTTCCTGGCGATGCTCACGGTGATTCGTGTGCCGGGTTTGAGTCGCGGCGGCCGCATTCTCGCCGGCATTGCTGCGCTGGGACTTTTCTACATCAGCACGCGGTTGACGTTGATCGGCTTCTCCGCCGGCGAGCAGGAGCGGCAGGAAAATTTGCTGCAGGAGCATCCAGACGTGGTGAAAGCCCGGCAGGACTTGGACGCGATCATCAAGCGCCAGCGGCAGTATGGCGTGAGTGAGGGCGAGAAGACCAGCCTCATGGCCCGCGAACGCGAACAGCGTGCCTGGCTGCGCGAGACTGAGACTCGCGTGCGCATGGAGATGGGCGATCAAGTGCAAAGCCGCGCTGCGCGTGCGTTGAGCGACGAGGCGCAGATTGCCCGCCAGCTCTTTGCGGTGGCGCCGGATCTGTCGATCATGGTGCTGTCGCCGGTGCTCGTCTTGCTGTGGGGCGCGGCCGGAGTCGCGGCCAGCCCAGGCCCAAGTGAGCCACCGGAGCGGCAGGTTGTTTATGTGCCGGTGCCCACTGCCGGCAGCGCGGAGAGCCGGGCAGTCACGCCGCCACCAATGCCAGAGCCTCCGGCGCCCGGCGTAAACGGCCGCATGCCGCAGAAGACACCGCAGCCAGCGTGGAATCCGTTTGCGGAGGGTGGTGAGCCTGGCTGAACGAAAGATAACGCTGTAACGGCCGCCACAGCGCGAAAGCAAGGGATTCTCATGCGAATCAGGAGGTGAAGCGGCAGAAAAACAGCTCGGCGTTGTCCGCTGTGCAGCAGGGAGATTTCGAGAAGTGCAATTTCAAAACTCACGCAAGTTGTTTCTCACTCCAACCGAAGGAGGTTTGTTATGCGTTGCCTGTTTGAAGTGATCGCAGCCGGTTCCGGTACTGCAAAATTCCCGCGCCGGAATGGCAGTGGCACCGAAGACGTGCCGTTCTTCTGGATTTCAGGCCTGGACGCGGATTTCATGGATCAGCTCGTGAAGGTCAAGGTCTTCCGGCCCAAGAACGTCGAGGCGCTGAAGAAGCTGGCGCTCAAAGGCAGCCGGCTCCAGATCAAGTTTCGCACGCTCAAGCGCGATGATCGTTTCGAGCATTGCACGGTGATAACGGTCAACGAGGACGACGTGCAGGCTTATGTGTCGCCCACTGCACAACAGTCGGCGCAGCCCGCCATGACCATTGCGGCGGCGGCTTGAGGCCAGGCGTTTTTCAGACGGTGTGGGGATGCGCCCGCCGTGGGCGCATCCTCGCCCGGTTTTCTTGCAAGTGGCTTTGATCTGAGCAGCAGGAGTTCACATGAATTCAAACAAGATGAGCGGCGGCCGGCGGCGAAATTTGCTGCTGCCCTATTTCATCATCCACCTCGCGCGTTTTCTTCTGGCCTACCAAGCACTGCGCACCTATGATCGCGTGAAGATCGCGGGCCGCGTTTTGTTCAAGTGGCTCGTGGTTTTCTATGTGCCGGTGTATGTCTGGCTCGCCAGCAATCTGCTGAAATTCTTCTGGAATTGGGACGGCGGCCCGGCGGAGTCTGTGCTGCCGTTTTTTGTTGGTTGGATTCCTCTGCCGTTCTTCCATCCCATCTCCGGCAGTGTCTTGGGCTGGTTGCTGTGCTTCTTGGTGGGCGTGGCGTGGCTTTTGGTCAGTTCCGCGTTGCTCAATCTGGTGGTGGAGCGCGGCGTGGCCTTCGAGCGGCTTGAGGAGAAATGGCGGCGGGCCTGTTTGCATGTGGGCTTGGTCACCAGCACGAATTTGATCCCGGAGGAAGAAGTCAAGGAATTCCCGCCGGTCATTTCGGTCGCGCCCAATTCCTTCGTGGTGCAATCCAAAGGCGTGACGCCGGAAATGATTCAGGAGAAACGCACCGAGCTTTCCGCGGCGATGGGACTTTTCCTGGGCGACGTGGGATTTTTGAAGAAGCCGGACGGCGCCACTCATGCGGATTTGCTCGAGGTGACTTATTCATGGCATGACCTGTCGGCAATGGTGCCGCTGCGCAACGTGCCGGTGGCGGAGAGCGGCAAGGTGGTGGCGGGTTTGAGCATGCAAGGCTGGCAATGGCTTGCACTTGAGGAAATGGTGCACCTCGGCGTTTCCGGTGAAAGCGGCTCAGGCAAGAGTGTTTTTCTGCGCAGCTTGATCACACAATTGCTGGTCACCGAGCCGGAGGCGGTGGTGGTGGGCATCGACTTCAAGGGCGGCGCGGAGTTCGCCTTTTTCGAGAGCCTGGGCAATTTTGTGTGCGTGGATGAATACGAAAGCGCCGGCGCGGTGCTGCGCTTGGTGTTCGCAGAATACCAGCGGCGGGTGGCGCTCATTCGCGGCAGCGAGTGCGATTCGATCTATCAGTTGCGCCTGAGCCAGGGCTTGTACCTGCCGCCGGTGGTGATCATCATCGATGAAGCTGCAGAGTTTTGGCAATCTGACAAAGGCGCAGCCAAAGCCGTGCTGGCGGAGGCATTTGGTTTTATCGACAAGCTCGCCCGGCTGAGCCGTTTTGCCGGCATTCACTTGGTGGTTTGCACGCAGCGGGCCAGTGCCGATGTCATTCCCACGCAGGTGAGAAGCATGCTGACCACCAGAGTGATTTTCAAGGTATCGCAGAAGGAAGACTCGATCATGTTCGTGGGCACGGCTGCGGCCACCAAGTTGAGAAAGATTCCTGGCCGGTTCTACTTGCGGGCGCCGGACGGCAACCTGAAGGAGCTGCAAGCACCCTACGTCACCAAAGCTGAGGCGAAGGAAATTCTGTTGCGGCGGCCCAATAGAGGCACGGCACTGAGTGAGCTTGGACAAGCTCTCCGCGAAAAAGTGTGGCGCAACCGGCTGGCTGCTTGAAAAAACCGATCTGTGTGTGCAACCGGCGCGATAGGAGGTCGCGCAACAGCGCCCAGGAGGGCTTTTTGAAATCGCAGGGAATAGGATGTGCCCTGCGAAACCGTGACGCACCAGGACGGCTTGGTCGCGGGGCCTTTGACTTTGGCCGTGGCGGAATTCGCTGGTGGTCGATTGGGCTTCGGTAGAGTAGTGGGCCAGATCGTGGGCGTGGAAGTTGTCGTAGCGCCGCCGAGGGCGCGTGCGCGCGCCCGTTTCGCGCAGTGGCAGGGCAGCAGTGGCGTACCTACCCGCCTTTCGTAATAACGGGTGGTTGAAACGTAAGTGGTGGTTGTGAGTTTTTGGAGTTAAACTGAAGTGGAAACAGAACATAAAACAGAAAAGGCGGAGGCGAGTGCTGAATATGGCGAAAAGGGCATTGATACGGCGCAAGAAACGATTCTTCTGGCAAAGGGCGTGGATACGCTTTATTTGCATCTTCGTCCGAGTGGGATTGATTGGCAGGCGATTTATGACCGGGCTGACCATACCGAATTCGATCAAGTGCTGGTGATCAACGGCATGAATTTCGTGCGCAAAAAGCAATGGGTCGGCCGGCACTATCCGCTGTGCTTGCAGCATGCGCAGTTTCGCTTTTTCATCAACCGGCAGTCGGCCTATATCAAAGTGTCATCGCTGGCGTTTGAAATGTACGGCTATGAGGGCGTGGTGCAACGGCTCTGCCAGGTGCTGGAGCGGCTGGACGGCAAGCGCAAGACCGCAGCGTGGCTCGACCTGCTGCGCGTTTCACGGGTCGATGTGTATGCGGATTTCGTTTATGCCGGCGATTTCAGTATGGCGCAGTTCAGCACCCGGCTCAGGAGCAATGGTATGTTTCAGAGCGGCAAGGAGGCCGAAGGCAAGACGATCTACTTCGGCACCCGCAAATCGGATGGCCTGCTGGTGCGGCTTTATGTCAAGAGTGCCGAAATTGAAGTCTCCGGTAAAACCTACCTGGCGCCGGCGTGGCAGGAGGCGGGACACGACGGCCATTCGCGCGTGTGGCGCTTGGAATTTGAATATCACAAGAAGAAGATCGAAGAAATTTGCCGGCAGCGCGAGCTGATTGCGGTGGAAGTGAATGCGCTCGAAAACTTGTGGGGCTACGGCATTGCCGCGCTCAAGTATGTGAAAAGCCCGGCCAGCAACGGCAACTTGAGCAAGCGGCCGTTGCATCCCATTTGGAAATGCCTGCACCAGGCGCTGTTCAAAGAGTATTCGATCACGCGCAAGGGCTACCAGCGCGCGACCACCGCTTGGTGGTATCGTCGCGTTCGCAATTCGTTGATCAAGTGGCTGACGACGCGGGAGCTGGTTTACGAGGAGCTGCCCGAGCAATATGTGCGGGACTTTCGAATCACTGCCGCGGATTTTGCAAAAGCCCGCACCGGCGAGCCCTTTGCATTTGCTGATTGGGAAGCGGAGGATTCAATACAGACTGAGAGGGAGACGGAGAGATGAAGAAGATCGCCAGAGCTATGCACAAGACCCAACCCATGAAAACTGCTGCTGTGGTGGCAACGGCGGTCGTGGCCGGTGGGAAAAAAGCAGCGCCGGCGTCGCACCTGGGTGAGGTTGAGCGCGAAGGCGGCATACTCAGCGGGCCGCCTCCGGAAAAGCCGGCTGCGGAAACAGCCGCGGACCGGGAGCCACTTGACAAGATGATGATGCGCCTGCCGCGCTCGCTGGTGCGGGAGTTTCATCGGGTCTATTTGGCGCTGGCCACGCGGCACCTGGAAGAACAGGGCACCAAACTGCTACTGCAGGACTGCCACGTGGAGATGGTGCGGGAATGGCTCGCGCGCCAAAGGAAGCTGCTGGCCGGCTAGGGTGAAATTTCAAAAAATTTTTGAGGTCGCTCGCTCGCGCTCGCTCTGTAACAGCCGTGCTCCGACCTACGAATTTGCAAGCTTTCAACGGTCACGTTCCACCCAAAGAAAATGATCAAATGATTCAAATAACCAAATGATCAAGATTGTCCGGAACGCACTGCACGGACGTAGTTGTTGTAGTCGACACTGCTGGCGTAGCAACTGCCATTGCTGAAGTCGACTTCCCACGCCACGCCCGCAGAGGGTTTGCTTGAGGTCCAAATCCATCGCTGGTTCTTGTCAAATACCTTGTCGATATGCAAGCCATCCTCGTTTTCTTGCCGTTCCATCAAAGCCATGGCCTCCTCCAAAGTCGGCAAGCGCCAGTCACTGTGGCCGCCGAAGTTTTGATTATTCAAATCCAGAATGTATTTCTCGGCACCGGCATAGTCCCTGGAGCCATCTGAACCCGATTGTTGCCAGGTCAGGCCGGTAGCATGATCAACAACCAGTTTTTCACCACGCCGCTTCACGGTTTTGTATTGATGCTTGATGCCCTTGCCATCGGGATTTCTGTATCTATCATAGAATCCAAGTGTCTTGAGCCGGTCCGCGACTCTATCATCCAAGTACATGAACTGTCGCTCGCGATTCGCCTGCTCTTTTCGACTTCGCGCGATCAAGCTTTCCTCCTCTGCGGTGAGCTGCCGCATGCCAGAGCGGCCATCGTCAACCGTTTTCAGATCCGCATCATCCAGCAGGGCTGTGCCTGCGCCATAGATGGAGAGCTTGCTGCTCAGCACCCGCGCCGCACGCTGGCCGGGCATATTTGAAGTCAAATACTCTTTGCGGATCACCGGCGCCAGGATGTCGTGCCCCAAACGGGTGGAAGCATTCGGCTTCTGCTGGCCATCGGTGAGCAGGTAAAGGCGTTTGCATTCGACCAGCAGCGGCTCGAGAATTTTCTGGCGGTGGCTGTACAACTGCTGCAATTCAATCAGGCCGCAAGTGCCGGCTGTACTGTGAGGCGTGGTATGCGCATGAAGCAGGTCGAGCGCGAGACCAGAGGCCACCACCTCACCATTCCATTGCTGCAACTGCGCCATCTGCTGCTGGAGAAACTCATCCATGGCAATGCCGGCGCTCTTGAGCTGCTGATAGAGCGGCAAAGTGAAGCGTGGCGCGTCGGGATTTTCCTGCACGGCCGCAAGCCAGAGCTTGGTCAAAACCATCTGCAGCACGGGCGCAATGGCGGATTTCTGGTCGGCCAACAGATCGGTGGCAATGGTCTCCGCCAAGTCTCCCTGTTCGCTCTCGGCAATTTCGAGATGATATTTCGCCCGCGTGTGGCCGGAGCGCGTCAAGCCTTCCACCGCTTCGATGATGCCCTTGCGGTCGAGCTGCCGGAGAAACATTCCAGCATAGGGCAGCGAGAGTTTCTGAAATGCGTCTCTGATTTCCGGATGGAATTCCTTGCGATAGCTCAGAATAAGTTTGCCCAGCGGGCGTTGGCCGGTTTGATCAAAAATACCCTTGATTGCTGCGAGAAAGACTTCCAGCTCGCGGCCGGATTCCGGGTGATTCTTGAGCGACTGGGTGAATATCTCCTCCGCCTGGTCGAGAATGATGATGAGTGGACGATTGGTTTTCGCTTCGATCCTGAGCCAAGCCTCCAGCAGTGCGGCGGGTTCCACGGTGGTGGCGCCGGCGGCTTGCAGAGCTTGCAGCAAGGTCGCGGTCAAGCCTTTGGTGGCATCGCGGCGAGCGTATCGCACAGTGTAGTCGTGTTCGAGGCGCGGCAGCAGCCCGGCATCGAGCAGCGAAGATTTGCCCACGCCGGATTCGCCATAAAACAGAATGATCGGATGAATGCCGGTGACGTAGTTGTACAATTTTCGAATCTGCGCGCCGCGTCCGAAAAAGATGGCGGCGTGCTCTTTCCTGAAATGTTCCAGTCCGATGAAGGGCTGCTCTGGCAGCTTGAGGTAATATTTTTGCGGAATCTCCGGCAGACCGAACAGCGGATTGCCGGCGGCATCGGGCAGGTTCCAGTCTTTGACGGTTTCCGAACCGGGGCGGTACTTGATATCCCAGGGAAAACTGATAACTCCCTCGGGGTTGCCTTGCCAACTTAGCGCGCGGTAAGTGGCGTCCTTGCCTTTTGACGCCTGGACTGTGGCGACTGTCTCAGTCCAAGCTCTTTCAATGGAAGCGCCGGAAGCGATGCCTTCGTAAAAACCGATGGAAAGACTGGTGGCGACTGCGTCGTCAATCGGCTGCAAAGTATAAATCACCGCGGGAATGCCGGCATCACTCAAGTCCAAAGCCTGTGGCTTTGACGAGCAGCCATTGATGAATACCAGCTTCAAACCATTTTTTTGGTTGACAAGCAATGGAACCAATCCTCCGCTATGGGCAACGGCGCTGCCGCCCTGCGTTGACTTCAGCAGCAGCTCATAGTCGTCGGCATGGCCGCCGTAGTGAAAAATGACGACGCGGTCGCGGTACTTTTGAAAAGTCTGCCGAATGCGGTCAATTGTGGCATCTGGCTCGTAGATGACTTGACAGAGCCCGGCTTCTTCGACGCCTTGCAAGGCATCACGAATGCCGTCCCGTTCCTTTGCCAACTCGTACAGATATTTTTCGCGGTCATTGGCAAAGGCCAGGAAGATGACGGGTTTTTGTGAGGGCTCATTCATGGTCATTTCTCAGTCAAGACGTTGGTATTCATTCAGCCCAAAAACCAAGTGGAAGACAATTCAGCCGGGCATGACGGCAGTTTCCGGAATGATACCGCACGGGCAGTAGAGGACAAAATTCCAAAACGTTTTTAAGGTTGCTCGTAGGCGCCGGGCTGCGTTGGGCCGCGGAGTGCGTGGTATGGAGGGAGTCGCTTGTCGCTTGCATGAAAGAAAGAAGAGAGAAGGGCATGTCATACCCCGAGGTTTGTCGGTCGAGTCACTACGGGAATGCGGCCGAAAAATGCAGAACTGCCGGGCCAAAAGCAAGCAGGGAGTAGGCCCTCCACCATTTGCAGAGAAAGCCGCCGTCATTGTTCTGTCATGCGGACACTCCCCCATCAAATCGAAGCGGTTTATCTCAAAATGCTGCCGCAGCCGCGGCTGTGTCAGGAGGAATGGTTTATCACAGGATTGACGAGCTTTTTGGTGTCCGTCCGAAAGCGTTCAAACCTCGGCTGAGCCGAGGTTTCTAAAACGCCGGGTGTCGTGACAACTCTGAGCATTTTGATGCAATGGCCAAGCCGTTGCAGGAACATACACTCAAAAGCTCACGATTTCGGACAGACACTTTTAGTCTCAGGTGGGGAGTTTGCAGGCGGGGCATTTATAGCAGGCTGCGGAAGTCGTCAATGCTAATGTCGGCGTCGCGCAGAATGCCCCGCAACGTGCCGACCGGCAGGGTGCGGCCTTTGTGGATGGGAACGGTCACACGTTTGTTGTCGGAGGCGCGCCGCAGGTGAAGATGGCTGCCCTTCTGCCGCTGCTCGACGAAGCCCGCTTGTTTCAGGGCGCGAATCAACTGCTGGCAATCCACCCGTGGCAGTTTTTCGCTCATGCGGCCACTGGCACGGTTAGGCGCGTGATAAACATCGGCTCACGTTCGGCAGGTATGGCTTCACCGTCTTGCAGCATGCTCTCGACGTGGAGTTCTATCGCTTCCGTGATGTTCGCCCGCGCCTCATCTATGGTTGCACCAAACGTGTGACAGCCAGGTAAAGCCGGCACATACGCATGAAACATCTCTTCGTCCGGCTCGATCACGACGGTGAATTGATAGCTGGGCATGGATGCACTCACAATGGACTTGTTCGAAATGGATACTTGTCGTTTTTCCCACGAAACTTGATCGGCAAAATAGCGAATTGTGCGTCATTTGGCAATGCAATTTTTCAGGAGGCCGCCGCAGGGGTTAGTCAAAAGATCAACACTTCAGACCCACCCGAAGTTTGTTGGTCGAGTCACTGCCGGAATGTGGCGAAAAAATGCAGAACTGCGGGCGCAAAAGCAAGCGGGGATTCCGGCGCAAACCGCGCCGTGGGCCGAGGGCAGCAAAAAATGGTTGAGTAAGTCGGGGTGAATTTGTATACTCGCGGCACAAGACAAACCTGGGAAGATCCTCGGCATCGGCTGTTCAACCCTTGCAGGCTTTTTGCGCTTTCCCAGAGCGTGTCTTGGGCCTGCAGGGGTTTTGTTTTTGGGGAACTCAAGGTGGCAGACCCCGCGAGCGTTCACTCACCGAAGATTTTCCTCAGCCATTCCTGGGCTGACAAGGCACTGGTGCGGCGGCTCGAGGCTGAGCTTAAAGCTGCCGGCGCTGAAGTTTGGGTGGATCATGCCGAAGTGCGTTTGGGAGAGGCTTTGCCCAAGGAAATCAGCGATGCCTTGGCGTGGTGCGATACTGTGCTGCTGGTGTGGTCCAAAGATGCAGCAGAATCGCATTGGGTTGGGCTTGAGTGGACCTGTGCTGTTTCTCTCCGTAAACTGATCATCCCCTGCCGGGTGGACAAAACCGATCTGCCGGCGCTGCTTGCCAACCGTTTTTACCTTGATCTTAAAAGCGTTGACCTGGGTGTGGCGCAGTTGCGCGAGGCCGTCTTGCGTGCCCGTAAGCCCATGCCCGGGGCACCTGCCACGCCGGCAGAGACATTGGCGCGTTTTCTTCGCTTTCAGACCTCTGGTGAGTTACCTGCCGTTTGGAATATCACCCTTCACCGCAACCCCAATTTCACGGGCCGGGCCGAGCTGCTGGCCGACTTGCGCGCGGCATTGGCCAAAGAGAAGACCGCAGCCCTGACGCAACCGCAGGCCATCCACGGCTTGGGAGGCGTGGGCAAGACCCAGTTGGCCTTGGAATATGCCTATCGCTTTGCTGCGGAGTTTCAGATTGTCTGGTGGCTGCGCTCAGAAGAGCCGGCGACCTTGGCCACAGGTTATGCCGCTTTGGCCACGGCGCTGGACCTGCCTGAGAAGACTGAGCCGGATCAAACCAAGATCGTTCAGGCAGTACGGCAGTGGCTGGATCATCACCCGGGGGGCTGGCTGTTGATCTTTGACAATGCCCAGCAGGCAGAGGATCTGCTCGCCTATTTGCCGCAATCTGCGGGCGGGCAGGTGATCATCACCTCGCGCAATCCGCAGTGGCAGGGTGTGGCCCAGCCGCTCAAGGTGCAGGTGTGGCCGCGCAAAGAGGCAGTGGCGTTTCTCTTGCGTCGCAGCGGGGACAAAGACGAAAAGGCGGCTGACTCTGTGGCGGAGGCCCTGGGTGATTTGCCCTTGGCTTTGGAACAAGCCGGCGCCTATGTGGAAGCCACAGGCACTTCGCTGGCCGACTACCTTGCTTTGTTTCGTCAATATCGTGCCGATCTGCTCAAAGAGAAAAAGCCCCTGGAATATTCCGACACTGTGGCCACCACTTGGGAAATGGCGTTTCAGAAACTTAAAGTAGAAGAACCAGTGGCGGTGGAGCTACTGAATGCTCTGGCATTTCTGGCACCAGACAATATACCGCGGTCACTGTTGATAGAGCACCGGCAGCATCTGCCCGAGAGTTTGGCTCAGGCCTTATCAAAGCCCTTGGTGGTCAACCGTGCCATTGCCGGCTTGGTGCGTTATTCGCTGGTGGAAGCAACTGCGGAGGCCCTGTCACTGCATCGTTTGGTGCAGGCGGTAACGCGGGATCGCATGCCGGCAGAGTTGAAGAAGACCTGGGCAGCAGTCGTGGCAAAGCTGATGGTGGAGGTATTTCCGCAAGGAACCAAGCCACTCGATGTCCGTTTTTGGCCAAAGTGCGGGGTGCTGCTGGCGCATGCATTGGCTGTGGCTGAGCATGCGGAGAGGTATGGTGTGGCGCTGGAGCAGGTGGCCACTTTGTGCAACCAAACCGGTTTGTATCAAAAATCCCGCGCGCAGTATGCCGCGGCCGAGCCGCTCTATCGCCGGGCGCTGGGGATTCGGGAGAAGCAACTCGGGCCGAATCATCCGGATGTTGCGCAGAGTTTGAACAACCTGGCGGGATTGCTGAGAGCTAAGGGCGACTATGCTGCGGCCGAGCCGCTCTATCGCCGGGCGCTGGGGATTCGGGAGAAGCAACTCGGGCCGAATCATCCGGATGTTGCGCAGAGTTTGAACAACCTGGCGGGATTGCTGAGAGCTAAGGGCGACTATGCTGCGGCCGAGCCGCTCTATCGCCGGGCGCTGGGGATTCGGGAGAAGCAACTCGGGC
>JBBIKM010000049.1:0-20330 GCA_037445455.1 bacterium
GGGCCGCAGACCATCGGCGGCGTGATCAATTACATCACGCCCGCGCCGCAAGTGAAACTCGGCGGCTTTGCCTCCATGACCGGCGGCAGCCGAGATTTCTTCGACGGCAAGCTCCGGTTAGGCGGCCACCGCATGGTGCTGGATTACACTCGCAAGCAAGGCGACGGTGCGCGCGACAATATCAATTCGAAGCTGAACGATCTGAATTTCAAAACGGTGGTGCCGTTGAGCAAGAGCCAGGCGCTCACTCTGCGCGCCAATGTGTTCACCGAAAACTCCAACGTGACTTACAGCGGGCTTACCGAAGCCGAGTTCCGCAACTTCGGTCCGCGCTACAATCCCTTCAAGAATGACCGCTTTGACATCAAGCGGTATGGGGCTTCCACCACTCACAGTTTTCAGTTGCATCAGAGCACGCTGTTGACCACCAATCTCTACTTCTCGAATTTCAACCGCGACTGGTGGCGGCAATCGAGCACGACCACGGATGCGCAAGGTGGTGCGGCGGGCGCGGCATTTCGCGATGCACGTCTCGCGGGTCGCCGCGTTGATCCCGACACGCTCAACTCCGTGCAAGGCCGGCTGCGTGAATACACCACTTGGGGCGTTGAGCCGCGGCTGAAGCTTTCGCACGCGGCTTTGGGCATTGCGGGCGAGTTGCAGGCCGGCGTCAAAGCGCATTTTGAAAAGCAAAATCGCAAACAGCTCAACGGCACGTCGCCCACGGCGCGCACCGGCACGTTGGCGGAAGACAATCGGCGCGAGACCGAGGCCTATTCCGTCTTTCTCATCAACCGCTTTTTCTTCGGCGCCTGGTCCGTCACTCCCGGGCTGCGCTATGAGCACATCAAATCGTCGCGCACCAACCGGCTTCCCGGCGGTCTCTCCGGCTCGGACGATTTGGGCAAATGGATTCCCAGTTTGGGCGCCACGTGGAATCCCACGAACACGCTCACAATGTTTGCCGGCGTGCATCTCGGTTTTGCGCCGCCGCGCGTGGAAGACGTCATTGACGGCACCGGCACTTCGACCGAAGTGAAGCCGGAAGAATCAACCAACTTCGAACTCGGCGCGCGTTTTCAACCCGCCACGGGCAGCTTGCTGCAAGCCACGCTTTTTCGCAATGACTTCAAACGCTTGATTGCCGTGGGTTCGATTGCCGGCGGCGGCACGCCGCTCTCGCAAGGCGAGGCCCTGTTCCAAGGCGTGGAGTTTTCCGGCCAATACAATCTCCCGAAGAATTTTTATCTCAACGGCGCCTACACGTGGCTGCCCGCAGCCGAGCAGACCACGCCATTCACTCAGGTCGTTAATGGCGCGGTTGTAACGGGAAGCGCCGCCGGCAATCGCCAGCCCTATGCGCCCGAGCATTTGCTCACTGCCGCGGCGGGTTATGCCAAAGCCGGTTTTGATGCGCAATTGGAAGCTGTGTACGTGGGCGAGCAATTCGCAGACTTCGCGAACACGATTGCGCCCACGGCGGACGGCCAGCGCGGCAAGCTTGCGGCTTACACCATTTGGAACGCGGCGCTCAACTATCATCTGCGCTCCGCGCACACGACATTCTTCATTACCGTAAAAAATCTTTCGGATAAAACTTATATCGTCGATCGCACGCGCGGCATTCAAGTCGGCAGCCCGCGACTGGTGCAGGTGGGGAGCAGGTACGCCTTCTGAAATGTGCTTTCGCATTTGCTTTCGGTTTGCACCGGGTGTATATTCGCCAATCAAAAGCCCGTGGGCAACCTTCTGACGTGGGAGCTCTCACATGCTAAAGCACTGGTACCTCTACGCCGTGGTGTTTGTCTCCGGCGCGGCGGTTTTGGCAGTTGAAATTCTGGGCACGCGCATACTGGGGCCATTTTATGGCGTCAGCTTGTTTCTCTGGTCAGCCCTGATCACTGTGACGCTGGCGGCGCTCAGCCTCGGCTATGTGCTGGGCGGCCGCTGGGCGGATCGCGGCCCGCGCCTCACCCGGCTGTGCAGCCTGCTGGCGATGGCCAGCGTGTGGTTGATGCTCATCCCATGGTTGAAACAGCCGCTGCTTTATCTCGCCGAGCCGCTGGGCTTGCGCATCGCCGTGCTGGTCGCCGCCTTTATCCTGTTCGCGCCGCCGCTGACGCTGCTCGGCATGGTCAGCCCCTACGCCATCCGGCTGCGCGCGCTCAGTCTCGAGGAAGTGGGCCGCACCGCGGGGAATCTCTATGCCCTCTCCACCATTGGCAGCGTACTCTCCGCGCTGCTCACCGGTTTCTTCCTCATTCCCAACATGGGTGTCGGCCGGTTGCTCCTGGCAATTGGTTTGGCGCTGCTCATCACTGCCGCGTTCGGCTTCGCCATTGCAAGGAGCTCAAAAGCCGGCGTGCTTGCCGGCCTGCTGCTATTGCTGCTGGGCGGAAGCCTGACTGCCGCCTTGCCGATGGCGCAGGCCCAGCCGGAGCGCGGGTTGCTGGCAGTCGAACAAAGCGCATACGCAGAATTGCGCGTGTTGGAAACCGCAGCCGGCCGGCATCTGCTGATTGATGGCGGCATTCATACCATTGTCGAGCCGGAGTTCCTGGAGTCGAATTTTCCCTACGTCGCGGTCTTGGACATCGTCAAGAACCTCTTCGCCGAATCGGGCGACATGCTGGTGATCGGCGTGGGTGGCGGCTCGGTGATCAAAAGTTTTGCGCGCGCCGGCTGGAACGTGGCCGCGGTGGAAATCGATCCGGCCGTGACGGACATGGCACTGCGCTACTTCGCACTGGACTCTGGACAGGCGAAAATTTCCCATGCTGACGGCAGGCAGTTTCTCGCCACACGGCCGCAGGTCTATGATGCCATCGTGCTGGATGCGTTCGGCAGCAGCTCCATTCCCTTCCACCTCGTCACACGCGAGGCCTTTGCGTTAATGCAGGCCCGGCTGCAGCCAGACGGCGTGCTGGCAATCAATGTCGAAACGGTGGGCTGGCATCACATTCTCACCCGCAGCCTGGCTGCCACGCTGCAGCAGCATTTCACACATGTGCTGGCCCTGCCGATCGCGGAACCGCCGGACCGTCTCGGCAACGTGATTCTGCTCGCCGCTGACCGGCCGCTGGAGCTGACACGCGAGCTGGAGCGCAATTACGCCGATCCCGATTACCGCTTCAGCCCGGGCTATCATCGAGTGCACGCGTGGGACAATCGCTTCGAGCCGGACACCCGCCGCGCGCCGGTTCTCTCCGATGATTGGAATCCGGTTGATCTCTGGTCGGAGCAAATCAACCTGGCTGCACGCAGGGATTTGCACGATTATTTTGGGGAGAGAGGTTTGAGTTGGTAGGATTCTGACTTCGCGGTTTTGATGGCAAGACCGGCATTGCCGCCGGTCAAGAACCCCCAGCCGACGCTCTCGCGATGGTGGTACGTGCCGCGGGCGCCGGCTGCTACATCGGGCGGATTTCGCCGGTTTCCTCGATTTCCACGGGATGGCCCTCCACGCTGCGGGGGATCTTTTGCTCGAGCGCTTCGGTCTTTTCCACAACCATCACGCGAATGCACAACCGGCCGTCATCCCGCGCGCCGATGTAAACGCCGACCACGCCCGGCAGCGCCATCCACTCCGCGGTATGATCCTGCATGACTTGATTGATGTCGCGCACCGGCACGCTCCCTGGTTCAGGGTTCTCTTCTTTGATCTGATTCTGACACGCCAGCGCGGCGAGCAGCAGCATGAAAAGCAGGGACAAGCCTTGCCTCACCGCAAACCTTGCCTTCATTTCCCGACTCCATCAAAAAGAACGCCTGCTTCCCGGAGAACCGGAAGCAGGCGTTCCTTCGTTATCTCAAATTTGAGTGCAAACGCTCGCTGTCAATTGCCGACCATGGTGGCGCCATAGTGGTTCAACACTTCGTTGATGGGATTGGCAATCGCAGAAGTCGAGCTGCCGGCATACAGCAAGCCCACCGCCCGCGGATTGGTGGTCACATCTTCGACCATCAACGAGCCGGAGTCGCCGGAGTTCAAGAATGAGCTGCCTCTGTTCTTGATCACAATCTGGCCCGTGAAGGTCTTGGTGAAGGCATCGCCGCCGGCGCATTCGTTGTCGTAGGCTACGCTGACGGTGGCATTGAGGCCGCTCACCGTGCTTCGCGTCAAGCCGGTGGTACGGCCGCTCTTCTTGACCGCTTGATTGATGGAGGCGGCAACCGTGTTCGCCGACAGCGTGCCAATTTCGAGAATGGCGCCGTCGGTTCTTACCATACCCGGAATCACTGCGGCTATGCCGGCATCGATGTTGGCACCCGGCAGACTGCCGCCGTTACTCACCAGCGTGGCAACGTCCTGCGCGTTGGCAGCATTGCAGCTTACATCAATCAGGCCGGGCTGAATCACCGGGTCGCCGGCCTGTGCCGTGCGATTGTTGCCGCCGTTCACAATGTCGGCATACAACACGTGATAGTTGCTCAGAATGTACTGGGTGCCGCCTTTTTGAATCAAGGAGCCCAGGGTTCCGCCGCAGCAATAGCCGTTGGCCAGATCGTAGCGCCAGCCACCGGAGGTGCCGAGCTGGATCGGTGGCGTCTGCTTGGCCTTGTGGCTCACCCCACCGCCGCTGCTTTTCATGGCACGGAACTCACCGGTCACTTCGACCACGACCGGCACGCCCTCAATGCTTTCGGGGATGGGCGACACGCGGCCCTTGGCCAGCGCCTGCGCCATGAGGTCGGTCTTGGTGAACACCAGAATGGCCGGCCGGCCGTCAGCCGTCAAACCGGTAGCAGTGCCGACCACACCGGCAATGGCCATCAAATTTGGCGTGTGGCGGTCTTGCACGGCCATCACTGCCTGAATTTGCGGATTGTCTTTTCCCAGCGTCACAGCTTGCTGGCTGGTTTGCGGATCAACGGGCGTATCGTAATTGCTCGTACAGCCGGTCCATACCAGCGCCGAGAGCGCGAGCAGGACGATCACCAGCCACGAAGATGAACGCCGCCACGAATTCAACATAGCCTTACTCCTCAGTTTGGTGATGGGACGACAGGGTGACAACGGGTGCATTTCGGTTTATCGCTTCACTGCAGAGGCAGAGTGAACCACAATTTGCCGTGCCGTCTGGCATGAACAACCGGAGAGGTAACGGCAACGTTGGACGGCCAGGCTGCGGGTGCTGGCAGCATCGAGAGCATGGCCACGTCAAGAACCGGAGGGAAAAGGGCGAGAAGTCGGTGCCTTCGCGCTGTATAAAATTGCGGCGAAGATAGACAGATTAAGTCGCCTTGTCAAGCGGTTTTTTCAACCTCAGGCCTGCAGGTCGGGACGCAGGGCCTGCAACACCACCTGGGTGGGGAATGCCGCGGGCGTCGCCGGCACTGGATTACCGGGAGACGGCGTTGCGTTCAAGTTGCCGTCTTCATGCTGCCGGACATCATAAAAGCCGGCCTGGTGCAGGGCGGTGACGTAATCTTGCGGAAAAAAGCGAAACGGACCGGAGCGCATCTCGAAATCGACTTCATAAAAATTGATCTCGAGATGCGCAGGCGATTTGCCGCCCGTGGTCGCCGCGAAGATGTCAGGATAGTGCAGCGACAGCACAACCCGGCCGCCGGGCCGCAGCACGCGGTGCATCTCGCGCAACAGGCCGGGCATGCGCTCGGGATGCTCGCCCGCGACCACGCACAGAATCGCATCGAAGTAGCCGCTGGCCAGCGGCAGCGATTGTTCCAGATCGCATTGCAGCAGCCTTTCCTCGGGGAAGCGGCGGCGTGCGGCACGAAGTCGCTCGGCAGAGGCTTCCACGCCCACCCCGGCCGCACCGGCAGCCGCAATTAGCGGCAGGCGATGCCCGGCACCGCAGCCCACTTCCAGCACGCGCTCATTGCGCTGGGGCGCGAGCGCCAGCACCGTGAATTTGTCCTGCGCCGTGGTGACGGCCAGCGGCCGGTTCGCGCGCATGGTGCGTTGCGCAGCCGGCACCCGGCGCGGAACCGCGGGGTGGCGAGTTGTTGCCGTCGTGCCGTCATGCTGCTGCTGTTGCAACGCTGAAGGTGCCGCTTTCACCGCCATGGTCATCTCCGCTGAAATTTTTCCAAATTGTCGAGAAAATTTTGAAAGGAAGTCAATTGTGCGATTTCACAGCCGTGGTTTTCGATGCGCGTGCCCCGCGGATATTGCGGGCAAATTGTGCCCGCGGCCAGCCGGCGGAAGCGTTGCTCACATTCGGCGACGGTGGGCGCCGCCGCGAGAAACAAATGCGAGGGCGAACTGGTCAGGCGCACCATCTCCGGCCTCAAGGTCGCCAATTTACGCCGCCCGGCCGCCAGTGCAATGCGCCCCCGCAGACGCCCCTTGCTGAAGCCAAACACATAACGCTGATAGCGCTGGCGCTTGCTCCACTGGTCGTGCCCCGCCTGAGAAGGCACCAGTGCCAGGCAGTTCAGCATCGCCGCCGGCTGCGCCACGGCCTCGGGCAAATGAAACGTCTTGAGATCGACCACTTCATTCAGAATGCGCAAATCGAAACGATCCGGCTGGGTGTGCGGCGTCGCGCCTTCACGGCTGAGATGCGGGATGGCGTGCTGGCGCAGAAAGCGTGTCAGCGTCGCTTCGCAGGTCTTGCCGGTGGCGATCTTATTGAACCGCCGGCCAAAGTCCGCGCCGTAGTTCATGCGATCGAACGTGTAGTCCAGTGAACGGCAGGCATATGCAATTCCGGCAGCCACCTCTTCAGGCAAAATCGCCAGGCAAATAATTTCCTCCACACGCATGGTGCCCTCCCCATGGCCTTGTGTCCCTGCACTTGCTTTGGCCTGATTTTCTGAGTATAATAGCCGTCACCGTCGCCACGGCCACTCTCACGTCGTGCCCAATCCGGACGTGGCAGGCGCTGTCTCACTTTCAACCGCCAACCTCATGTCTCCAGCACGAAACAAGCAATCTTCACCGACCGCACGCGATGTCGATCCCGGCAACCGTCTGAATGACTTGGACAGCCAGCGCTGGCTTACTTTTCAAAAGAGCTGGTTCATCATACCGCGAGGTCAGAGTCTTGCTTCCACGGCTGCGGACTTCATCGCGTTCTTCACCAAACAATTCCCTGCGCCGGAACAGCGCGCGCGCGTCGGTCTCCTGGCAGAAAACGCCGCGAACCTGCAACCGGTCGTGTCCGCGCTCGGCCGCGAAGCCATTATTCTGGATGGCCTCGACCTGGCTGCCACCCCGCTGGCGCTGGACTATTGCCTGATCGACCTCAGCAGCGTTATGACCAGCCCCGCCGACGAGGGCGATTTGCAGCATTGGCAGGCGCGCCTCGCGGTGATTGCGAATCATCTCAAGACCAATGCTTATCTGACTGTCTTCGTTCGCAACCAAGATGCCGGCGGCCTGCTGCTACCGCTTGCCTGGCTGTTGGGCAAGGCCCTCAGCCAGACACTGACGATCAAAGACGAGAAAATTGGCTGTGTGGAAAACGAGCCTGAATTATGGCCGGCACAGACAAACTGGACAACCCGGCAAAATGTGATCTATTGCCTGAATTTTCGCCACGAAGAGAATCCGCCGGCTGCGCCCTCGTTGCCCACGGTTTCGGGTGCCCCTTGCCACGCGCTGGCTGCGTCCCGCCCTTTGCCCCCTGCCCCGCCGCGTTCCTCGTGGATGATCGTAAAACCGCCGCCGCGCGAGAAGGGCGTGCTGCGGCATCCCGGCAAGTTTCCCGAATCTCTCATTGAAACCTTTTTGCATGATTTCACTGCGCCGGGCGATCGGGTTTTCGATCCGATGGCCGGCACCGGCAGCGCGCTGCTGGCTGCCCTGGCGCTGGGACGGGAAGCCTATGGCATCGAACTCAACCCGGAGTTTCATCGCATCGCGCAGGAACGCATTGCGAGATATCTGCCGGCCATTCCCGGTCTGTTGGATTCACCCCAATGGCGGCTCATTTGCGGAGATGCCACAGAATCCGAAAACTATCGCGAGCTTCCCGCACGCTTTGACTACATCATCACCAGCCCGCCTTACTGGGACATGCTGCGCATGAAGGGCGCGGAAACACAACAGAAGCGCAAGGCCGCGGGTCTGCTGCAATTCTATTCCGACGACCGCCGCGACTTGGGCAATGTCGACGAGTACCCGGCCTTTCGCGCCAAGCTGCTCAAGCTCTACCGCTTCCTCGCCGCCAAACTCAGCACCGGCGGCTTTCTCACCATCATCGTCAAGAATGTGAAGAAGCGCGGCCTGATGTATCCGCTGGCGTGGGATTTGGCGCTGGGCTTGCGCAACGATCTGGCGCTGTGCCATGAGCAGTTCTGGTGCCAGAACGATCAGAAGCTCGCGCCCTTCGGCTATCGCTATGCCTGGGTGAGCAACACCTTCCACCATTACTGCCTGCATTTTCGCAAACCCTGAAGCCTGGCCGCGCCACGGCTGCCGTCAGCGAGGGTGCGTCCAAGAATGTTTCAGCCTCGCGTGAACTGAGATTGCCAAATCCTCGGGCGCGGTGGCAGCTCCGAGGTTCTTGACGCAACGGCCAAACCGTTGCCGAAACACTGTTGCCAACAAATTGCGATCCCGGACCAATACTAATTTCCTGCAGGCTCGCCCGCCGGCAAGGCACTGTCGCCGGCCGCACTCTCACCCTGCGTCGTCCGTTCGCGCAACACCTCGGCCGTGGCAGTGCCAGCGGCTGCAGCCTCCGCCCGTCCGTTTTCATCCGCCCCGTTATTGTTGTTCTGATTGCCGTTGCGCCAAATGCGATGCTCGTCGCAGTACATGTTTTGTTTCGGCGCCGCCTTGTAGGTGGATTCGAATTCCTTGCCGCAGCGGGCGCAGTTGTATTTGTATACCGGTTTTTCGCGTTCGTTCTTGGGAATGAGCCGCAGTTCCTCGAGATAATCTTGAAACCGCAGCACCGGAAAGTCGCTGAAGCGTTGCGTGGGCTTGGGGAAAATGTAGTCATAGGCCGCCGAGCCGCCGATGGTCAAAATCAAAATGCGCTTGCCCAATTGCCGCACGCGTTCCAGCGCGGGCTGATAGTCGGCATCGCCGAGCACGGCAATGGCGATATCAAAGGCATTGATGGCGGAGAAATAAAGCATGTCGGTGCCCATCGCCATGTCGATGGTGCGTTCCTTGGGCGTGAAATTGGTTTCGCCTTCGCGCATGATGCGATCCTGCATCGCCATGAAATGGCCGCGAAAATCGATTTCATGCAATACCAGATTGAAGCCGAGCGATTCGCTGAGAATGCTGTAGAACTTGCGCTGATCCTCGAGTTTGGATGCATCCTCGGGATGCACGTTGAAGGGCACGCTGGCATAGTAATAGGTGCGCACCAAATCGAGCGGCGGCGGGTCGCTTTGCAGCAGGTTTTGGTAGTACTGCCGCAAGTAGCGCAGCGCCACCACGTTGATCTTGCCAAAATCGATTTTGTAGGGCCCGCCGTGCGCCCGGACGAGCATATCCTGATTGTGATAAAGCCATGACCCATCGATGAAGGTCATGCAGCGCAGCAGGCTGTGGCGCACATGCGGCCGCGCTGCGCCGCGCACAAATTCGTTTACCCCATGGTCTGCAACCACCCGACGGCCATCGTAAGCAGCTTCCTGATGTTCCATCATGATTTCCTCGGTTGTCGTTTCGTCTAGTTAATCTGTCGTGCTCTCGTAGAGGTGGTCTCATGACCCGCACGGGTTTCAGGCGGCCAGGAGAAAATTCTCAGGTTTGATCCTCCGGAGTTGTTCATCGTACTCGTTCAATTGTTGCATCAATTCCGTCACGTCACGGCCGCTGCTGTCGCCGAGTTTGATTTGCTCCAGCAGGGCGCGGCGCTGGTCTTCGATCATGAAGCGCTGCAGCCGGGCCATGCAGTCCGCGCTCCAGCGGCGGTAGTCGATTTCAATCGCCTCCTTGTGAATGCGTTCGGCCACTTCGTTGATGACTTTGGAAATGAATTCCGCCTGCCGCGGCTCGTTGAAGCTGTGCAGCAGCATTTCCGGCTCGAGCGGCACGGGGCGGTCCATCAAGCCATGGAAGACCTGCGCCATTTCGCGCGCTTCCGGATCGTGAAAATCCTCCACCCGCATAAAACTGAAGATGAATTGAATGGCGTTCCAGTGCAGGGTCATGATGCGCAGCAGCTCCATCTCCACGGCGCGGCTGCGCTCGGCAAACGGGCGCTGGCCGCCGAGCACGGCTTGGGGATTGGGCTGCGCAGCCGCCACCCTGCCGCGCGCCGTGCGTGCCTGCGACCGGCGCAAACGCCCCACCTCCTCCCACAGGGCGGCCTCGCTCACCTGCAGCTTTTCCGCCATGCGATGCACCATCACCTGGCGTTGCAGCGCATCATTCATGCGCGCCAGCGTGGCGACGATCGAGCGCAGTTGCTCTTCACGCGTGGCCGGCGCAGCCTCCGCGGTCACCTGGCCGGGGTTGCGCGCCTTGAATTCCAGCAAATCCGGCGCGTTCGCCAGGATCTCCTGCATCGCTGCGGCCGGCTGCCGGCGGAGAAAACTGTCAGGATCATCACCCGCGCTCAGCGTTGCCACTTTCACTTGCAGGCCGTTTTCCACCAGGATGTCCGCACCGCGCAGAGTTGCGGCTGAGCCGGCAGCATCACTGTCAAACAGCAGAATAACGTTGCGCGTATAGCGCAGGATCAAGCGTGCCTGGTGTTCGGTCAGCGCGGTCCCGGACGTCGCCACCGTGTTTCGGAAGCCGCACACGTGCATGCGCATGACATCAAGATAGCCTTCGACCACGATCAGACAATCGGCGGCGCGCAGATGCTCCTTCGCCAGCGGAAAGCCGTAAAGAATCTGGCCCTTGTGATAAACCGCGGTCTCAGGTGAATTCAGGTATTTGGGAGAGTCCTCGCGCTCGGGCGGGATGCGCCGGCCGCCGAAGGCCACCACCCGGTCGGAGATATTGTGAATCGGAAACATGACGCGGTTGCGAAAGCGGTCATAGTATCCCGCAACCTTGCCCTCCTTTTCACGCGGATTGAGCAGCCCCGCTTTCACCAACAGCTCGGGGTTCACCGACTTTTGGCGGGCGTACTTGTGCAGTTCCTCCCAGTCATCGGGCGCGAAGCCGACACCGAAGATCCGCAACGCCTCGTCGTCAAAACCACGCTGCCGCATATATTCGCGCCCGGCCGCGCCCTTGCTGCCCGCCAGGATCGATTGGAAAAACTCCGCCGCCAGCGCATTGACAAAATACAGCGCCTCCTTTTCCTGGCTGGCAGCGCGATCCTCCGGCTCCGGTTCGGGAATCGCGATGTTGGCGCGTTTCGCCAGCTTGCGCACCGCTTCTGGAAAGCCCACGCCTTCCAGCTTCTGAATAAAAGTGAACGCGCTGCCGCCGGCACCGCAGCCGAAGCAGTGGAAAATCTGTTTCTCGGGATTGACGCTGAAAGACGGGGATTTTTCCGGATGGAAGGGACAAAGCCCGAAGTAATTGCGGCCGGACTTCTTAAGCGAAACGTATTCGGATATCAGATCGACGACGTCCGTCGCAAGGCGAACTTCATCTATGATGTGCGGAGGAATTGTAGGCATATCGATTTGGCTACTCTAATATCCCCCGCGCAAAGCGCGCCCTCCCCCTTCGATGCCGCAGGCGCGCTGCGCCGTGCCCGCTTACGTTCGGCATCGCGTGCAGCGCCCCTGGCCGTTCTGCTGTAAAATTTCGCGCTCGGTTAGGCGAGCGTGTTCATAACTTGTAAATAATACCCACTGCTGTTGGTCAATCCTGATCGTCTTCTTCGTCGACTTTGCGCTGGCTCTGGTAAAGCTTGCGGCGAATGAACAGCTCGACCAGGTTCTTGTCGAGTTTGCCGCGCTGCGCCTCCTCCTGCAGAATTTGCAGGGATTTTTCCAGCGGCACGGCCTGCTTGTAAGGCCGATCCTGCGCGCTCAGCGCATCGAAGATGTCGGCGATGCACATGATGCGCGCCTGCAGCGGAATCTCGTCGCCGCGCAGTCCCAGCGGATAGCCCGAGCCATCCATCATCTCATGATGGGCGCCGGCATACTTGGGAATGTTTTCCAGATCCTTGGTGAAGGGGATTTTTCGCAAGATGGCCAGTGTGTGCTCGACGTGCTTCTGAATTTCCTTGTATTCCGCCGAGGTGAGATTCCCCTTCACCACCGATAGGTTCTCATATTCCTGCGGAGTGAGATAGTAGCGCTCTTCGCCGTTGCTGTCCACAAACGTGCGCTCGCCGATGCGGCGCAGGCGCTCGATCTTTTCAGGGGAGAGATAGCCGGGAATGTTGATGGTGCGCAGAAAATCCAGATCGCTGTCCAGCTCTTTGAGTTGTTCGAGCAGCCGGGTCTCGATCTCATGCAGGCGGGCCGTCCCTTCGCCGTTCATTTGCACCAGCTCGAATTTCTGGCGCAAGGCCTCGATGATGAGCGAGGACTTGATCGCGGTGAAGCGCTCGGCGATCGTCTCCATCTGGGCGTCGCTGAGCTTGGTCATCTTCTCGAGCACGGCCTCTTTGACACCGATCTTGCCGATATCATGCAGCCAACCGGCCATCCGCAATTCTTCCAACTGCTCGGGCGTGAAAGTGACGTTCGCGAAGGCGCCTTCGGTTTCCTCATTGATGGCCTGGGCGATGCGCATCGAATACTTGGCGACGCGCCCGGAGTGGCCGGCGGTGTGCGGCGAACGCGAGTCAATGGCTTTGGCAGAATACCGCACTAGCGATTTGAACAGCGCGCGGATTTCCTCGATCAGCTTGGCATTGCGGATGGCCACTGCCGCCTGGCTGGCAAGCGACAGAATCAGCGTCTCGTACTCCCGGCGAAACGGCACCACCCGGCCCTCGGCATCCAGCGAATTGACCAACTGCAGCACGCCGATGATCTGATCCTTGTGATCCCGCATGGGCACGGTCAGCATCGACTTGCTGCGATAGCCCATGCGCTTGTCAAAATCCTTGTTGAAGCGGTATTCCACCGTGGGTGGAATGTGATAGACGTCCGGGATGTTCAGCACTTCACCGGTGATCGCCACGAACCCGGAGATGCTCTCTTTGGTGAGCGGCACGTAGAACGACTTGAACGGAGGAGCGCCGTTGAGCTTCTTTTCCAGGGATTCGGTCTGCGCCACGAGAAAATTTAGCTTATCGTCTTCCTTGATGTAGAGACTGCCGCCGTCGGCGACAGTGAAGCGCCGCGCTTCCTTGACGATGAGCTCGAGTAACTTGTTCAAGTTATGTTCGCTCGATAAAGCTATTCCAATCTGATTCAAGCGCGCAATTTGGGTTTGCAGATCATCTTTCACGTCCGACGTGGCGTCAAGGCTGCCCATGTTGTTCCTTTCACGAGTTGTGAGTCCTGATCGTCGGTTGCTATCCTGCGCAGCACACCTTCGGAGAGTGATGGCCCCGGCCTTGCCGTCGCGCCGGCCATATCTTGCAATGAAATTCGGACAACCAATAGAATTGATTCGGGATGCGGACACACGAAGCGGGTTTTCGCGTCAGAGCGGGCAAAGATAAAAAAACGACTTTCGAGATGCAAGAGGCAATCCTTCCCACGCCGGCCGGCAACGCCGCCACCTCAGCGCCCGGCCGCGTGCCGGCCACCACAGCGCCTCAACGCCACCTGCCGCTGCCCGCCGGCATCGGCCTGCCGGCTGCGGGTGCCACAGCCGGCGCGCCGGCACCTCCTCTCGGCCGGTGCCGGAGACTAGGACTCCTCCTCATCGTCCTCGTCCGGCTCCCGCTTCAGGTTGCTGAACATGCGGTTCAACATGTCGGAATAAGTCCGCACCGGCCCGGTCTCATCGCGGCTCAACATCGAGTTTTGATGCAAGCCCTCCAGCACGAACTCCATGCCGACCGCAAGCTGATCCGGCGACATTTCCCGTGCGCCCGGCAAATACTGCAGCGTCAACTCCTTCAGGCCATCCACGCTGTTGAGCGTTTTCACGTATTCCTGATTGGAAAGCGCATCGGAGATGTCGAGCTTGCGGTCGTTCTTAAACCACGCCACGACCTTTTGATATTCGCGGCCGCCCTTCTTCATGGCGGCATAAGGATCGGGGAAATAACCCAGAAAAACCTGCTTGAGCGCCTTGCCCATCAACCCCTTGCTGACATTGGCGGCCCCCTCCTGCTCGCCTTCGTAAACCAGCTCGATTTTTCCGGAGACCGCGGAGAGGGCGGCGTAAAGATCGCACACGCGCGGCACCAGTTCCTGGTCGCCGGTCAGGTAACTGCGGCGCTCGGCATTGCTCACCAAATTCTCCAGGAAGGAAATCGTCAGGCGCGCAGAGACACCGCTCTTTTGATCGACAAACTCGCTGCGCCGCGCCTCCACCGCCACCTGCTCGATCGCCTGGCGCAGAAAATACGCAATCTTGACCGGCAGGCCGTCGCGCCGCACCCAGGCCTCCTGCGCGGTGATCTGCATGCCGATCTCCACCGTGCGCGGATAGTGGGTGTGAATTTGCGAGCCGATGCGGTCTTTCAACGGCGTGATGATGTTGCCGCGGTTGGTGTAATCCTCGGGATTGGCGGTGTACACGATCATCACATCGAGCGGGATGCGAATGGGGAAGCCGCGAATCTGGATGTCCTTCTCCTGCATGACGTTGAACAAACCGACTTGAATGCGTGGCTGCAAATCCGGCAGCTCGTTGATTGCAAAAATGCCGCGGTTGGTGCGCGGAATGATGCCAAAGTGAATGATGCCTTCGTGCGCGTAATGCAGCCGCTGCGCCGCCGCCTTGATCGGATCGATGTCGCCGATCAAATCAGCAATGGTGACGTCGGGCGTTGCCAGTTTCTCACCAAAACGCCGGTCGCGCCCAATCCATTCGATCTCGGCGGCGTCGCCGCATTCGTTGACCAGCTCCACACCATATTTCGAGACTGGTGCAAAGGGGTTGTCGTTGATCTCGCTGCCCTTCAGAATGGGAACATAGGGATCGAGCAAGTCAGGCAGGGCGCGCAGAATGCGGCTCTTCGCCTGGCCGCGCAGACCGAGCAGGATGAAATCATGGCGCGAGAGAATGGCATTGCACAGCTCGGGAATTACGGTTTCGTCATAGCCGATGATCCCCGGAAAGATTTTTTCCCTACTACGTAACTTCGTCACCAGGTTTTTGCGGACTTCATCCTTGACCGGCAGCACTTTGTAACCGGCGGCCTTGAGCTGGCCCAGGGTGCGGATTTCCAACAGCGATTTTGTACTCATTGTCTCTTCGTTACAGGTGAATGATGCGTTTTGGGCGAGTCCCTTGGCCGGCACCGCCATGCACCGGCAGGCGAACGCAACACAACCGGCGTGAGCACCGGATGGCGCGCCAGCCGGGTGGGCTTCAGCGCAAGTGCCGGCGGCGGTTGCGCAAGTAATCGACAAACACGAATTCGCCCAGCCGATTGAGCGAGGAGAAGTAAGCCCGGCCGCGGTTCGCCTGCGTGAGCTTGTTCACGAAGTCAACCAGCCAGGGATCGTCGGCAATCATGAAGGTGGTAATGGTGGTCTTTTCCCGGCGGCAAAGCACAGCCTCGTCCAGCGTCTTGTTGACGATTTTGCGATCGAGGCCGTAAGGGTTCTTGTAGAGGCGGCCGTACTCAAAGATGGCGGAGGGTTTGCCGTCGGTAATCATGAAGATCTGCTTGTTGACGTCGCGCTTGCGTTTGAGAATCGTGCGCGCGAGCTGCAGACCCGCCTTGGTGTTGGTGTGAAACGGCCCCACGGTGACGAAGGGAATGTCCTCCACTTTGACTTCGACGGCGTCATCGCCGAACAGGACGACATGCAGGCTGTCCTTGGGATACTTGGTCAGGATCAACTCGGAGAGCGCGAGCGCGACGTTCTTGGCGGGGGTGATGCGATCTTCGCCGTACAGCACCATGCTGTGACTGACGTCGATCATCAACACCGTGGCGCAGGTGGCGAGATGCTCGGTTTCGTAGATCTCGAGATCGTCTTCGGCAATGCGAATCTCGTCGAGGCCGGCGCGCTTGATGGCATTGCTGATGGTGTTGGTGAAGTCGATGTTGCTGGGCGCGTCACCGAAGCGATAGCGCTTGGTTTCGGAGAGCCGCTCGATGCCCTCGCCCGATTTCGGAATCGAATGCTGGCCGCCCAGGCGGCTCTTGCGCAACGAGGAAAAGATTTGATCCAGCGAATCCTGGCGGATGCGTTTGCCGCCCCGCTTGGTCAGGCGAAATTCGCGGTTGACTTCTTCCAGATAGCCCTGCTGTTTCATCCACTCGATGAAATCACCCAGCCCCTTGCCCGGCTCGTCATCGAACAGTCGGTGCTTTTGATCGAGCTGCGTCAGCCAGCGCAGCGCCTGGCTCACGTCGCCGTCACTCTGCAGCAGCAACTGGCTGAACAGTTTCATCAAATCGTCGAAAGTCAGGCGGCTTTTGTTCTGCTCATCGCGCCATTTGGAATAACGGAAGTTCATGACTCCTGTCCTGTGGGATCGCGCCAGAGTGATTCTGCAAAAAGGTCGGCCAATATGCAAATTTGTTCCCGCAAATGCAAGTCCCGGCCTGCAAGCGGCCGGCTCAACTCGCCGCCGGCCAGGTGCCGGCCGGCTTGCGGAATTCCGCGCGCAGCATGGCGATGCCGGCCGCGGCCAGCAGCACGCCCAGGGCGTCAAACCACAGCGGCTGGAATTCCACCGCGCCGCTCATCTCCGAAGTGTAGCCGGGAATCTTCAACTGCAGCCAGGAGAGGGCAATCACCGGCAGGGCGTTGTGCAGCGCATGCCCGAACAAACAGGGCACCAGCGAGCGCGTTTCCACGAACCACCAGCCCAAAACCACGCCCGCCACCGCCGCGCTGATGAACTGCCAGGGATTGAAATGGATCAGCGCAAACAGCAGGGCCGCAGCCACGACCGCTTTGCGCACGCTGTAGTTGCCGAGCAAGCCGCGCAGAATCAGCCCGCGGAACAAGAACTCCTCGGTCAGCGGCGCGACAATGACCAACGCCAGAACCGTCGCCCAGACGCCCTTGCTGGGATCAAACAGCTCCTGCAACAAAGCGGCCAGCCAGCCCGGCACCGGCAATATCAATCGCAGAAGATTGTCGCACTCGGAAAGCAGAATGTTCATGCCGAGAATCGTCAGCGTCATCGGCAGCCACAGTGAAGCCGCCACCGGCCTCAGGGGAAACAGCTCCCGAAACGTGGTGCGTGCCCGCCGGCTGCCCCACAGCAAGGTCAATCCGATCGCCACCGTGTTGGCCAGCGCCAGCACCAGCGGCTGTGCCTTCACCGGAGTTTGCAGCGCGTCACCGATCAGGCCAATCGGGATGCTCACCAGCGTGAGCAGGAGAATGACCATGCCCAGAAGCCCGAAGGCCTGCGCAAGATTGGGGTAGGTTTGCTCTTGTTCCATGCAGCAATGCTCTGAGAAAACGAGTGGTTTGTTGCGTTGAAAATTGTGGTCAACTGCAAGGTTGTCCGGCGGGGATCCTGCAAGGATTTGCGCGCGGCGGCCAGTATCTCACAAGATTCCTTCTGCACCAAAGCCGGAATCAGCCACCCAAGTCAAGGTCCCAAAGCACGAACATGGCCGTGAAGCGTCTTGCCGGCTGGGTTCTGTGTTCGCTGGCAGTGTGGCAGACTGCACCCACTCAACCTCTGCCAGCAACGCTAGTCTCGCACCCAAATTTTGACGCTCTGCTTCGGCACGGCCAAATCAATGGCGGACAGCGGCAGCAACTCACTGTCTGCATGGCCGGCAATCCCCTGCGTATGATTGACCTGATCGGCATCCGCCACCAGGCGCCAGCGTGAAGGAAGCGGCAGCGTGACGCCGGCAAAGGTGGCCTCCTCGTCGTCGGTATTGACCAACACCAGCAGCCGTTCCCCAATTAAGTAGCCCAGCAGCCTTTCGTTCTCAGGCAGGAACCATTTGATGTAATCGCTTGCCGGTTTGGTGGCGAGCCGGCAGACTTTGCCATACTTGCTTTTGCGCAAGGCAATCAGGCCGCGCCAGTATTGATACATGTTGTCATAGTTGCATTTGATTTGACCGTTGTTGTCGCCGGGCCGGCGGCCTTTGGTTTCCCACTGGAATTCGTTGGCGGCGCGCAGGTTGTAGGTGTCACGCTTGCCGTGCAGGAAAATGGGGCCGGTGCGCGTTTGCTTGATGACTTCCTCCAGCGGCGCGGCGCCCTTGCTGCGCATGATCTCAGTGCCGCCGTGCAACACAATCGGCCCGAGCGAGGTGAACAGCATGGCGGCTGCGATCTTGAAAGGGCCTTCATCGACGCCCTGGCGGCCGTCCCAATCGTGCAGCGCGAAGCGGTCCGCCATCGCCCAGTTGTCGTGAATGTCGAGATAGTTGATGCCGCTCAGCGGCGTATGCTCGGTTTCGAAACCGGCAGCCACGGCGAGTTGCGCTTCGGCGCGCCGGCCGTTGCCGCCGGCATAGCCGCGATCGGTGAGTTTGTTTTTGGGATTGTCCGGCGGGCCGTGAATGGCGTTGCGAAAATCATCATCAAAATAAGTAATGGGCGCATCGATCTTATACCAATCCCAGTCGGGATTGGCCTGAAAATCGGGGTCACTGGAATCGATCCAGGGCTCACCGTAGAGAATAATGTCCGGGCCCAGCACCTGGCGCAGTGCCAGCAGTGTCTGCTTGTCGGTCAGGCCGGCGAGATCAATGCGAAAGCCGTCGACGCCATATTCCTCCACAAAAAATTTGCACTGATCGATGATCCAGCGTTGCACCATCGGCCGGTCTTCCGATTTGGTTTCGTTGCCGAAGGCGCCAATGAGCTGCAACTGGCCGTCGGTGCGGTAGTAGTATTGCGCGTCGAACGCTTTGAAGTTGAAAACAAAATCACGCTCGTCGATGTTCTCGGCGGTGTGATTGAAGACGAAATCCAAAATGACGGCGATGCCTTTTTTGTGAAAGGCGGCCACCATGTCGCGAAACTGCTGGTTTTGCGCGCCGTGTTCCGTGCCCTTGATGCGGTAGCGATTCTCCAGCGCAAAGAAGTTGGAGATGCGATAACCCCATTGGTAGTTTTCCTGGTTGATGCCGCGCGCAATCATGTAGGGATCATGCTCAAACGCCTCCCGCCATTCCTCGTCGGGATAGTGCATGAACTCCTGCACCGGCAGCAAATGCACGGCGTTGATGCCCAGCTCGATCAAATGATCGAAACCGATTTTCTCGCCGGCGGCATTGCGCAGGTTGGGCTCCACCATGCCGGCAAAGGTGCCGCGCTTGTTCTCCGCCAGGCCGGTGAGGCCGGTGGTGAAATCCTGCACATGGACTTCATAGGCAATCAGATCAGCCATGGCGGGCCGGCCGTGCGGCAAAGGTGGCGGCGGCTTCACCGGTGCGCACACACGGCTGCGGCCTTGCGCATCGACGTTGGCGCGGGCGTACGGGTCATTGACGTGCACCGGCCGCTGTTCGAAAAAGTAGTTGCCCGGATCATTCGGTCCATGCACGGTGAAATCGTAATATTTGCCCACCTGATTGCCCGGCACCATTGCCTGCCACACGCCCAGTTCATCCTTGGTCATGTCCAGAGTCTGCTCGGCCTCCGCCGTGGGCGTCTCGTAGAGGTAGAGTTTGACCAGCGTGGCGCGCGGCGCAAAGACGCGAAACACGGTCTGGCGGGCGGCGTCATCGAAGAAGGCGCCCAGCTTCTGATTGGAATAAAGATGGCGAAAATAACCGCTGAACGAGGCCACGGCTCTCTGCTGCAGTTTGACGGCTTCGACGTAGTGAACGCGCGCCATATCCAGCGCCGCGTCAACATGCAGATGCAGTTCCTGCGGATTGACACGCAGCACCGCCGCCACTGGAATGACAGTGCCATCCGCCCGCATCAGGCGATAATCCGCCGCATTGAGCGAAAGCTCATGTTTGCTTCCGGAAATCAACAGACGAACAAAATGCGGGGTCACCAACTCCGCCGACAGCCGCAGCACTTTTTCCTCCGGTTTGAAAACCAAATTGCCGGCCTTTTGATTGGGCGCGGCGGCCGGCACCGGCAGCCATTCCCCCTCATCGATGCGGAATTTGAACTGCATGCCGGGCACCAGCTTGGGAACCTTGGCCGGCAAGATGACCAGCGTCCACACGGTGGCCCCGGGCTGCTCGCGCTGCAACGCCCATGCTTGATCAGCCATATCCTGGCTCCAGCCACGCATCTCACCGGTGACCTGAACCCGCGCGGGCTTGACGCCATAAAGTGCTTCATCAAAAACAAAAATTACTTCCTCGCCACTGACCCGGTAGCCCTGCAAGCGTTCAGTCGCCGTGAACGAGGCCTGCGCGTAAAGATCAACACGCGCCATGAATACCGCGAGGAGGTAGGGAGAACAGCCAATGAATTTTCGCAACACGGCCAGACTCCTGGGA
>JBBIKM010000049.1:20340-28195 GCA_037445455.1 bacterium
GGTCAATTGCCGCATACCGGCAGATGATGCAAGATAGAAGAAATTGCCTGGCAACCAAGCTGATTCTGCGTGCGCCGCCATCGCCGAGATTCAGGCTTGCATCTGTGCGCCGGGGCAGTTATGTTGGGAAAAAGCCAACCCCAAAGCCGAGCCTGTCATGGATACCACCCGACTGGAAAAGTTGCTGCAAAGCCTGGCCGCCGATCCCGCGGATGCCTTCACCCGCTATCTGGTCGCGCTGGAACTCACCAAACTGAACCGGCCGGAAGAGGCGCTGAGCCATTTCGAACGGCTCGTCGCCGAGCACCCGGCCTACGTGCCGACCTATTATCAATATGCCCATTTGCTGGAATCGCTCAATCGCATTCCGGAAGCGATTGCGATCTATCGCGCCGGCCTGCAGGCCGCACGCCATGCCGGCAATCAACACGCCGCCAGCGAATTGCAGGCCGCGCTGGACCTGATCGAATAGCAGGATTCAGCGAAACAAGCCGGCGCCAAAATTCCAGTTGCATCTTGCGCGTGATACTTGCACATTTCCTGCGGCTGAAATTGTATGCGACATGAAGCTGTGCCCAGGTTGTCTTTACTACTCATGAAAGGAGCCGGAAAATGGCATTGAAAGAGAAGTATCAGGACCTGCTTGACTTGGGAACCAAGCTGCAGGTCAAGGATGGTGACGTGCGGGAAGAGGGCGGCAAGCTGCATATCAAAGGGACGGCGATGTACCAATTGGACAAGGATTTGCTCTGGGACAAGATCAAGACCTATCCCAATTGGGAAAACGAGATCGAAGCCGACATCAAAGTGGAGAAGACGGACATTTATGGCATCTACACCGTGAAATCCGGCGACACGCTGTCCAAGCTGGCGAAACAGCTCCTGGGCGATGCCAAACGCTACATGGAAATCTTCAACCTGAACAAAGACATTCTCAGCAATCCCGACCTGATCAAGGTCGGCCAGAAGTTGAAACTGCCCTTCAAACAACGTTGACGCCTGCGCACACGGCGCGGCGCAATCAGCCCGCCAGTTTGCGCGCGGATTTTTCCAAGGCCTGGCTGCCAAACGGCGCCAGGCCTTGGCGTTTTGGTGCCACCGTTGCCGCCTGAGAGCCGGGTTGCAGCACGCCCCCGGCTCTCCAGCGCCGCGTTCACTTTCGCAGGGATTGCAGGAAACCATAGAACGAGAATGCAAAGCTGACCTGAAACGTCGCAAAGGCGGCGCCGGAATAGCGGTCATAGCGCCGGGCGCGCGCGTAGTGACGTTCCCGCGCCGCCGGCTCACCGAAGTTTTGATACTGCCGGTAAGCCTGATCGGCCTCGCGTTTGAAATAAATGGCGGCAACACTCGCTGCCAAACTCACCCCCGCCGCAACGTACGTCATTCGCCGGTAGCGCGCTCGGCGGCGGTCGCGCGCATGGAGTTCCTGTTCCAGTTGGGAGGCCAGCACCAGGTCTTTTTCGAGGACAAGGTCAAAGCGTCGCACCGGGGCGGCCAGCGGCGTCTCCCCCGCTTGCGGCCCGAGTTCGAGCACGCGGCGATGATATCCTTCCATCACGACTTCCACGAGGGCGGAGGCCTGCTCCGGCAGGCGCAAAACCAAGGGAGTCGTGCCCTCCAGTTTCTGGTCCCGCCAAACTTGCGCGCCGTAAGGGCTGGAATTGATGAGGAAACTGCGATAAAATTCTGCCGTCAGCTCCACCGTGTCACCGGCTGAGAGCGTCACGCGCTGTACCCAATCGGAATCGAGCCAGCTTGAAGAATCACTGCGGCGCACGCCGAATTCATGTTCGCCCGCAGTGACGGGGAAATGGCGCACCGGCGTCACGCCGATTTGCACCTCATCGAGAAACACCGGCAAGCCGGGATGGCGGCAGAGAATCGAAACGAAGGCGAAACCAGAATCAGCTCTTGCACTCTGTGCCGGTAACTGCGCGAAGGACAGCGCAATCATCAAGATTGCGAGGCTGGCCCGGCCCGGCCACAACGCGATGCGCTGTCGGCAGCGGCAGGGGCGGTCCGTGGCGCAGCCGGCGGGCAGCTTCTTGCGGAAAGGCAAATGCGTCAACATGACCACGACTCAGTCTCCGCCGGCCGGCTGTGGTGACCCAAAAATGTAAAGCTCACGATCTTCACTGGCGAGAATCAAATGCCCCTGCCACAGAATGGGGTTGGTACGCACGCGGCCATGCAGCTCCTGGCGCCAGATCAACTCGCCATCCCTGGCATGAATCGCATAGAGATGGCGGTCGAGCGCGCCAAAGAAAACGGTTTCGCCGGCGAGCAATGGCGAGGTGCCGATGACGCTCAGCGCACGCGACTCCCACAGGAGCCGGCCCGAGGCCGGTGCCAGCGCGCGCACGCGGCCATCGGCACAAGCCAGGATGAGCAGACTGTCATTCACCGCGGGCGCGTGAAAGACACGGCCGGGATTGGCGAAGCGCCACAGCACCTGACCCTGGAACAAATCCAGCGCCACCACCTGATCGCGTGCGGTGCCGATGAAAACGCGCTGGCCTTGAATCACCGGCGTGGCCAACACCGGCCGTTCCAGATCGGTCTCCCAAATCTTCTTGCCAGTCTCGGGCCGCAGCCCGTAAACCATGCCGTCATCCGCCGCGACGACCAACACGCCCTCGCCCAGGGCCGGCGACGCATGCAACTGCGCACGGGTTTTGAATTGCCAGCGCCGTTGGCCATCGCGCAGGCGGTAGGCATCGACGTGCTGATAAAGCGCTGCGACAAACAGCAGGCTGTCTGCGATCAATGGTTCGCTGGCAATATCCCCGGCATCAATCGACCACCGGCGCCTGCCGGTGGCGAGATCGAAATGCGCGAGCGTGTGTTTGCCGTAGCGCATGGCAATGACGATCGAATTGGAGGTTGCGGTGAGCGTGCCGGCGTTGCCCTGGGGCAATTTCCATTTGCGCACGACTTCGTGTTTCTCTAAATCGACCACGTAGATGCGGCCATCGAGGGTGGGCACGAACAGAAAACCGCGGGCGACAAAGAGATTTTGCGCCGCAGCGGAGGACAGCTTGAGGCGGGCAAGCTCCTGCAGGGGCACAGTGAGGGATTCGGCGCGCGCCGAAGAGCGGCGAGTATCGAAACCGGCGATGCGCCAATCCTGCTGCGGTTGGTCCGGCAGTTGCAATTGCAGCGGGGCTTTGGCGCAGCCGGCGAGCATCACCAAAATCAGCAAACAACCAATCGGAGACTTTTTGAACATGCTCTTTCTTTTTCCATGCACCGGCGACTGGCTCACCGTTTCATAGCCTGCCACTTCCGCCGGAGTGATCCCCTCCTCTCCTGCCCCGGGCTGGTTCGCTTTGGTCAAAAATCCCACCCGAAGAAAAACTGCTGATAGACTCTGCGGTCGAGTTTGAGCTTGCCGGGCGCGAGGCCGCGATCGATTTCATTCCAATAAAAGCGCCGGCCGAGGTCGTACCGCAACACCAGAAAACCGCCGACGCGCAATCGCACCCCGAAGCCGGTGCTGCCGAGAATGCGGTCGAGCTTCTGATCCCAGGCATTGCCGGCGTCCACGAACAGGGCGCCGCGAATCGAGCTGAAGCCCAGGCCGCCAAAGGGAAACGCCACGGCAAAGCCGTCAATGAATGGAAAGCGCAGCTCCTGGCTGACCAGAAACGTCTTCTGGCCCCAGATGCGCCAGCGCGGATAGAGCCGCAAATCCCAACTGCCGCCCATGAAAAAGGGATAAGCCTCCTTGCCGTGATTGTACTGCGTCTGCAGCCGCACGGCATAAGCGTTGCGCAAACCCAGCCGGAAATAATGGCGATAGTCCGCCAGAATGGTGTAGAAGTTGACGTTGGAATGGCGCACATCAACGGTGTAGCCCAGCGAGACGTTGAGGCGCCGGCCATCCACCGGCCCGGAGGGGCCCCACAGCGAATTGTCTTTCACGTAGGAAACGAAATTGGAGACCAGCAGGGCATCGCGCGCGACCGAGATGCCCTCCCAGCGTTTGTGAGATTGCCGCACATTGACGCTGGCCTCGACGCGCTCGAACACGCTGAGCGGATAGCTGAGCGCGCCAAAGCCGCCGTAGCGCCGTTCGAAGAAATAGCCTTCCGCATAGTTGTAGTAGCGCCCGGCAAAATGATAAAGCCCAAAGGCATGATTGGCGCGCTTGGAGAGATCGAAGCGGCTGACCGCGAGATTGAAGCTTTCCAGGAATTCGCTGCGGGTTTGCGCATTGTTGAACACCAGGAAATGGTATTGCTCGTTGCCCAGCATGTCCGACATCGCGAGCTGCGCGCCGCCGGCAGCGCCGAAGATCGGATCCTGCGTGATCTGGCTTTGCGCGATATCGAGGCTGAATTTGCGTTTGTAGGAAAACTGCGTCGGCGACATTTCGCCGTTGAGTTTGGGAATGGCCCACGGCGGCCGGCGAACGTGCAGCGTATCCACCACGCTGACTTTGGCCTTATCGAAGACCTCCGCCACGTTTTCCAGTTCGCGAATCTGGAAATTGAAGCGCTCGAAAGCGGTGAACAGCAGGCTGCCCCTGTCGGTCCATTCGGGATCGAAGGCGCCGGTGGTGAAGCTGGTGAGCTTGCGCATCTCGGCGGCGCCGTTGATGGCGCGCGGATACAACGGCGCGGGCGCGAGGCCGCCGTTTTTGTAGGGATTGTCGAGGCGCGCGGTGGTGGCCACCTGAATCTCCTGGTGCGGCACGCGCAGCATCCAAAGGTTGAACGCGCCGTCGCGGTCGGAAGTCAGCGCCAGCGCCTGGCCGTCCGGTGACCATGCCGGCGCATAGTCGCGATGGTTGCCATAGGTCGCGTATTCGATCTCGCCGCTGTCGAGGTGATAGAAGAAAAGATTGTAGGCGCCCTGCCGGCCGTATTCGGTGCGGTCGGAGGAAAAAGCCAGCACGCGGCCATCCGGCGACCAGGCAGGATCGCGGTCGTCATAATAGTCGTTGGTCAGCTTCGTCAGGCCTTCGGTGGCGGGATCGAGCAGGTAGAGATCGCGCATGCCGCCAAAGCCGGTGGCGGCAAACGCCAGACGATTGCCATCCGGCGACCAGCTCGGTGAGCTGATGGTGACGATTTCATCGAACTGGTGCCGGCTGAGGATCTGCTTCTGGCTCAGCGCATAGATGTAGAGCGCGTCATGCCCCCTGCTTTTCGAAACGAACGCCAGCAAGCCGCGGCGGTTGACATCGAGCTTGCTGCGCAGCAGATTGAAGGCCTCGAACTCGGTGGTGCGTTCGCCGTCCACCAGGGTCTCGAGATGCTGCTTTTCCGCGCGCTCCAGGCCGTAGGGCATGCGATAGATGTTCGAATAGCCGACGCGATTGGACATGAACACGATCTCGCGCTGCTCCCCGTAACTGGCAAACGCCGGCTTGGTGCTGATGCCCTTGTCGGTGAGGTGGCGGGTGATCATGCCGGGCGCGTCATTCTCCTCCATCAGCGGGTATTTTTCCTTCTTGAGATGATAGAGCCAGACCTTGTCGAACTCGCGATAATCCACGCCCAGGGTGAGCTTCATGACCTCGGAGAAATTGTCGGCCTTCCAGATGTTTTCGATCAACTGCAGCAGCTTTTCTTCACCGTAGCGCTCGGCGATGAACTTGCAGATGGCCTGACCTTCCTTGTACATCAAAAAGGTGCCGTAAATGCGATACATCTGGCTCAACGGCACAAGATGGCCGGCAAGCACGGCGTCGCGAATGAACATCTCGGCTTCGCTGTCCCAGCCCTCCGACCAATACTCGGCGATGCCCTCGGTGAACCACAGCGGCAGCCCGGCATGCTGCGTGCGTTTGTGATCTTTCAAAATGCGATTGGCCCGGCCATGCGTGAACACGTGCACCAATTCATGATTGATGACGTGTTCAAACTCCGACAAACTGCCGGTGGCCGGAATCACCACGCGGCCTTTCAGGAATTCGAAGAAGCCGCCCACGCCCTCGGGAATCAGGTTGGGGATGGTGTTGGTCTGTTGAAAGTGAAAATGATTGGAATAGAAAATCAGCGGCAGCGGATGATTGAAACTGTAATTGGTGAGATTCTCCAGCCGGCTGTAGGCTTCCTCGGCATAGGTTGCGCCGATTTCCGCCAGCTCCCGCATCTCGGGATAGAAATAGATGTCAAAATGGCGGGTTCGGAGAATTTGCCATTCGAAATGATTGTACTGCACTTTGTTGCGGCCAAAGTAATATTGCCCTTCACTCGTGGCCGTCCAAGCCAGAAGGACAAGCAGCAGCAGCATCCGTCTTTTCATGCCAGGCTCCGGGGGCTAGCTTCACATGCGGAGTTCGATAACAAGTTACTCTGGCGGAGTGATTCGAAATCTAGCGTTTGCCGCTAGAGAGTCAAGCCAAAACTCCTGAACGGCCCGGCGCGCCGGCGCCGGGTTATCATCAAGAGAGAATTGCGATGAGCGGATCACGCGCCGGGCGCAGCAGTTTGGTGCGCTCGCCCCCCTCAACCAGCCATCTCCCCTCGCCGGCTTTGAGAACCTGGCCGATGCGTTTTGCCGGGATTTTGGCAAGACGCAACCTGGCGAGCACCGCCTCGCAGCCGCCGGGTTCGCCCACAATCACCAGCGCGCCCGGCGCAAACACGGCGAGGGGATCCACGCCAAAATAGTCGCACAGCAGCTTGGCTTCGGGGGGAATCTCGATCTCAGCGAGATTGATTTCGAAGTCCAGAGTGGCATGATCCATCAAACCATGCAACCCGGCCGCCAGGCCCGCATGAAAAAGATCGCGCAGCGCGTGAATGCCGTTCACGTTCCAGGCGCAGCGCGCCTCGGCCAGCACACTCGCCTGCGTTGCCGCTGCAAGTTGCTGGCAGCGTCTGGCGAACTTGAGATCAAAAGCCTCGGACAACTCCTCTTCTCTTGCATTTGCCATCAGCGCCGCAGCCGCGCCCGCCAGACTCTTGGTCAGGATGAGGTGATCGCCCGCCTGAATGCTTTGCGGCCGGTACGGCTGTTGCGTGGTCACAAGCGCAAGCATTTGGCAGGCCAACACCGGTTCGCGCATTCCGGGCAGGCAGCGGGATTGTTCGCCGCGCCAGCTCACATTCAGCTTCCTGGCCAGGCTGGCCATTTCCTGCCCCAGAAGGTTCCGGTCCGCCGCAGGATTTTGCTCTGCCGGCAGCAGCAGCGTGGCCCACAAGCTTTGTGGCTCACCGCCGTGACAGGCCAGGGCATTGGCCAGCGCCTGCACCGAGTAGATGCCCGCAAAATCCGCCATCGCAGTGAACGCCGTGGAGATGAGCAGCCGCTCTTCGGCCAGCGTGAGAACACCGTCCGCCGCAGGGTGTGCGGCACTGGACGTCAGGCCGCGGCCTGCCGACCGCCATGCTCGTGCCAGTGCCTGCAACTCCCGCAGCGTGGCCGCCGGTACAGAGTCTTCACGAGATTTGCGCGAACTGGGCATGACGGCAATTTTGTAGTAAACCGGCGCGTGCCGGCAGTTGCAGGACATGCGGTTTGAAGCTGGCGCGCCGCGCCTCAGCCCGCCAGCACGTTTCCGCCATTCACGTTGAGAATCTCACCGGTGATGTAGGAGGCCAATGAAGAGGCAAGGAAAATGATCGGCGCGGCGATCTCCTCAGCCGTGCCGGCGCGGCGCAGTGGAATCAAGGCAGTGATCTTCTCGCCCTCTTCTGCCAGTGCGTCATTCGACATGTCGGTGGCGACCCAACCCGGGGCCACACAATTCACCGTGATGTTGAACGGCGCCAGCTCCGGCGCCAGCGATTTGGTGAAGCTGATGATCGCGCCTTTGGTGGCGGCATAATGGGAATGAAACGCCTCGCCGCGCTGGCCGGCAGTGCTGGCAATGTTGATGATCGTGCCCTGCCGCCGC
>JBBIKM010000049.1:28219-32423 GCA_037445455.1 bacterium
CAGTTGTAAATGCTCTTGAGATTGACCGCGATGGTCTCATCCCAAACCTGCTCCGGCATGGTATCGATCGCGCCATAGGTCCAAATGCCGGCGTTGTTCACCAACACGTCAATTTGGCCGAAGCGCCGCAGCACGGCGGCAACCATGCGTTCGACTTCACTGTAGCGACTGACCTCCGCCTGAAAACATGCCGCCTGCCCACCGCCGGCGTTGATGCCGGCAACGAGCTGCTCGGCCGCGGCCTGCGAACGATGGTAGTTGACGGCAACCGCCGCCCCGGCCTGTGCTCCCAACCGCGCCGCCGCGGCACCAATGCCGCGACTGGCGCCGGTAATCAACATCACCTTGCCGCTGAGATCGATCATGGCGTCCATCCGGTTTGCGTGAGCCAGCTTCCTGAAATTGAACGCGGCAAAATAAGGACTGGCAATGAAAAAGTAAAGCCGGACTTGCATCAGCAAATCCGGCTTTGGGGGGGAACACCCGGGTTGAAAACTCTGCAAGGCGGGCAGGCCAGCGTGATCAATAGCCAAATTTGTAGGTCTGTTTCAACGTCACGTCCGGCGTGGACGGATCCATTCTGCCAAAATCGTTCCAGCGCAGAATCTTTCGCAGAATGCATTTGTCCAAATCCGACAAGTTCAAAGTGGAGGAAATCACGCTGGCTTCGATGACCTTGCCGGTGTGCGCCACAGTGAAGCGCACCGAGACCTGGCCCTTCAAAGTCGGCGAGGTTTTCAGCGCCTGGCGGTAGCAGTCTTGAATGGCGGCACTGTGTGACATGACGATTTCGCGCATGCGCGCGGGATCGCGCGTGGCCATCTCGCGCGGCCGCCGGCGCGCCAGCCCGGTGACGCCGGGGATTGCGGCCTCTTCCACCAGGCTTTCCACCGGCTCGACTCGCTCGAATTCGCGCGTGGCCTTCACTTCCTTTTTGGGAGCGGCTGCCAGGTTGGTCACGATTTCCTCGGCCTGCACGCCCGAAGCGGTATGGCGCTCGCCACGCACTTCCCGCTGAGCAATCATCACTTTCTGGGAATCAAAGCCGCCGTGGCCGAGCAACCCGCCGCCGGCACCGCCCACCGGCGCGCCAAAATAGTCCTGGCCTACGCGCGGCACGCGCAGGGTCTTCACCTGCGACAGCACTTGTTCGAGATCATTGGCCTGTGCGATGCCGTGCTCCAGCACGTCCTGCACCGGCTGATACGACACAAACCGTCCGCCCGGCGCGGCGAGATTGCTGTTGCTGGTCAACAAGCCCAACAAGCCCACGCGCCCCACCTCTTCAGACAAGGCCTGCCGCGCCCGTTCACGCGCCGCCATGGAAATGCGGCGGTGCACTTCACTGGCTTCCCGCGTCACACCACGGGCTTCGGGCGTGCCCGCGCCCGGCCGCAGACCCGGATTCATCACCGGCGGTTCGGCAGTTCCCATCACCTCGCCCATGATGGAAGGCACGTATTCCGAAGCGTACAACATCAACTCATTCGGCGTCGGGCTTTCGCCGGGCTGCTCCACTTCGAATTCCGACAGAAACGTCTCTGCATACTTGGCTTGCAGCCGCGCGACTTCGGCTTCGCTCGTGCCCGGCTTGTGCAGCCACAACTCATAGACAATGATCAGAGGCTCGAGAATCATGACCAGAATGAGAATGGCCATGAAACGCCGGTCCATGGTCTCCCAAAAGTGACGGTTGAATTCTTTGGGAAAGCTGGTGATGACTTCGTCATCTTCCACCGGCGGGCGGGAGGTGCGCGGTGGCCCATCCTCTGGCGGGGTTGGGAACTCCGAGGCTTGTTCAAGTTGAGCGCTGTCGTACAAATGATCCACGTGCTGAGCTCCAACGTTTGCTGAGCGTCAAGAGAAAGACAAATTCCGAAACCGTAATTGTCATTTACGGATTGGTGCAGCGGAAGCCCGCCTAACTCATTATTCGAGGCTGTTTAGATCGCGCAGCATGGGACAATCACAGATCCTGTAAATCGTCGTCTTACCATGAGACAATCAGGATGAATCGCTGCGCATGAATCTGCGCGGTTTACCGACGCCGGGTAATCCGCCCAAAAACTCGGGAGATTTTAAACAAGTATTATGCCAAAATTTACCGCATTGAAAATTCAGCCAATGGCAGGATCTCTCCAGAAACTCATGCCTGCAGGCGCCAAAACAAACATCCGGGCGAGCGCGATCACACTGCTCAAATTCAGCATCGCCTCGCCCGGATGATTGACTGGCAGGCCGGTCAGGCATGTTCCGCCCACCGGCCGGATGGTGGCCGCGGCGGTTACATCCGCCGGCTCGGCTCCAGGGTGACCGTGAACACCATCTTGTTACCGTTTCGCAACGCCACGATCTCCACCTCCTGCCCCGGCGCGTGCTCGCCCAGCGCATAGGTGTAATCGTAGATGTTTTTGATATCGATGGCGCCGAATTTAATGATAATGTCACCCGTCTGCAGCCCTGCGCGTGCTGCTGGGCCGCCTTCGCGCACGCCGCTGAGCCTGAGCCCTTCCACTTCGGCGGCATAGTCGGGCATGGTGCCCAAACTGACACGGAAGGCCGTCATCGCCCGGCGTTCTGAATCGGTTTTTGTAAATAGCAGCAGAGAGTCGGAATTGGCGATTTCTATGACCGTTTTCGCCACCAGTTGCAGCACTTCCGCCTCGCCGGCCGCGTTGATCTTGTCGGCATCGTCAGTCACGCGATGATAATCTTCATGCAAGTCGGTGAAGAAAAACAGCACCGGAATGTTCTTGAGATAGAACGAGGCGTGATCGCTCGGGCCGTGACCGTCTTTCACCAGCTTCAGTTTCAAATGCGTGTTCGCCTTCAGGCTGTCCACCAGGGCCTGCCAGCGCGGTGAAGTGCCGACGCCCTGCACGATCAGCGTGCTGTCGCGCAGGCGGCCGATCATGTCCATGTTGATCATCGCAATCGTTTTTTCCAGCGGCACCGCGGGGTGATTGACGTAATGCGCGGAGCCCAGCAGCCCCAGTTCCTCCCCGGCAAACGCGGTGAAGACCAGCGAACGTCTGGGCCTCTGCGGTTGGGCGGCGAAGTATTGCGCCAGCTCCAGCAAGCCGGCGGTGCCGGAAGCGTTGTCATCCGCGCCGTTGTGAATGCCGTTGGCGCTGTCCGGGCTGCGGCTGCCCTCCTGGCTGCGGCCGAGATGATCATAATGCGCGCCCACCACCACAGCCTGCTGCTGCAATTCCGGATCGCTGCCGCGCAGCACCGCGACGACATTCGCGGCCACCCGGCGAATCGGTTTGACCTCCGACTGCAGGTCAAACCTGGTCGCCGGCAACATCAGGGAATGCGGTTGGCGCGCGGCATTGATGCGCTGTTGCAGCGAATCCAGCGACTGACCGCTGCCCGCGAGCAGCCAATCGGCCACGTGCCGTCTCACATAGATGACCGGCAAGCCCGCGTCAGTGGCGGCGCGATCGTAGCGCAGCTTGGGCAGGGCATCGCTGGTGTCGCTCAGGCTCCCGGTGGTCACCAGCAACGCCGCTGCGCCCTGTTCGCGCGCGGTGGTGGCTTTGTGGCGCAATCCCTCGAACTTCGCGAACGGGCTGTGCGGATCATTGAGGCCCGGCGAGAAGCGCATGATCAAGACCACCTTCCCTGCGGCGGACACACCGGCGTAGTCATCATAACCGTGCTCTTTGGCGGTGATGCCGTAGCCGGCAAACACGATGGCGGAATCGAGCGCCAGCGTGTCGGTCGCGGAAAAACCCGCGGGCATGAAATCGACGCCAACCTGCCAGGTGGTGTCCGCTGTGCCGCGCGTGACGCGCAGACGATTGTGCGGCCCCAGCTCGAGATCGCCGATGAAATCGAATTTTTGGAAATACGAACCTTCGTCGCCTGCCGGTTCGAGTTTAAACCGCTGGAATTCCGCGGCAATGTAATTGGCTGCCAAATCGCCGCCGGGCGTGCCGGAAAGCCGGCCTTCGAGTCGGTCGGAAGCAAGATAGTTGACATGATACTGCACGTCGGCTGCCTGCAGGTCCACGGCGCTGGCACGATTGAGCGGCGGAGCTTCCTGGCAGCCCGCGGCCGCCAGACTCAACACAGCAAGCACAATGACAAAAGACTTGGTCATGATTACATCCAATCGCGTTGATGAGGTGAGACACATGAAGCGGAGCGGCACTATTTCATTGCCTGACAAACGGCCGGAACGATACCGAATTTCAGC
>JBBIKM010000050.1:0-32369 GCA_037445455.1 bacterium
TGCCGTGATTGCCGTTGCCGCTTGCGTCATTGGCATTGCCGTTGAATGGATAATAGGCAACGAGCTCGCCGGTCTGAGCTTGCGAAAAGTCGCGAACGCGCACGCCGATACTGTCAACGGCCTGGCCGCCGCGGCCGTCTGCAATTTTGCAAAGGATAAAATAGTCGCCTTGGCTCAACGGTGCCTTCCATGTGACGGTGGGGCCGCTGCCGTTCACAGTGCCGAACGCTGCCCTCCAGGAATAAGTCAATGTATCGCCATCAGGATCATTTGCGGTGCAGAGCAATTCGGTCGTTGCGCCCAAATCGATCTTGCCGGGGCGGGCGGTCAGCGCAGCGATGCTCGGGGCGTGATTGATTGCGGCCACGACTTCGAGATGCACGATCGCCGAATCCTGCGCGCCGTGGCCATCATTTACGAAACACTCAACCGTGTAATTTCCCGGCGAAACCGGCGCGGTCCAGTCAATCTGTGCGCCGGTACCGGTGATCGTCCCGCCGGTTGCCTGCCAGGTGTAGGATAATTCTTCCGCGTTTCGATCAGTCGCCGTGCAATAGATCATCGTGTTTTCGCCGGGGACGAGCTGCGACTTCTTCGCGGCCAGGGCTTTGAGGCGCGGCGGATAATTCGGCACAGTGCGGCCGGAGCGATAATCGACAATGACGCCGTCAATCAACAGTTTGTCGAGATCGTAGCTCACTTCACCGCCGGCCGGAGCAATGACAAGCAGGACTGCGGCATCGGCAGGAATTGAAAACATGGCCCTGCCGCTCACGCCGGTCAGCAGGAAGCTGTTGCTGACGGCATCGTAAAGATCATGCAGGTCGCTGCCAACTTCAATCTCAACGGATTTCTCTGCCTCATGGGGATTGAAATAAAGAAACGTGGGGTACGCGTTGTCATGAAAATAGTCGGTTTTCAACACATCAAGCTGCAAGATTGCTTCGACATTCGTCGTGGCGATGATGCCGCCCAGAATGCCGACATGCGATGAGCCATACAGCGCGAGATTCGTCCGGCCCCATCCGCCGCTGATGGCATCGCCGGTGGCGTACGGGCTGGCGCCAAACGCAGATTCGCGCAGGGCCTCATGCGCGATATAAGAGTGGGGATCGTATTGCTGCGCCCATTCTTCACTGTCCTGGTTTTGATTGGGCAAATATTTCGGATAAAACAACCGCGCGGCATTCGCGGCATTCAACACCCACTTGCCGAGGGCGCGGGCGAAGCGATCATCATAACGCGCCAGCGGAACCAGCGCGCCGACATGCTCGAACGTATTCATTGCAAACGCATAGCCGTTGCTGCCCACCTCACCGATCAAGCCATGACAGTCATAGTTTCCCCAGCGCTCAACGATGGCGCCCCACTGCCGCAGCGGGCCGACTTCGAAACACCAGTTGAGCATCTTGTGAATATCATAAGTTGTGCCGATTTCGGCATTCATGCGGGCCGCGGTATAGACGCCGTAGGGCAGTTGCAGTTCATAAGCAGGATTTGAATTCCAGGCATTGAGGAACTCCATGGCCCATTCGGCGCCGACGCGATATTTCGAATTGCCGGTTTCACCATAGGCATGATACAAGAGCCAGGCAATCGCGCCGGCAGCTTCCGGTTCCGGCACGCCGGCCGTATGCGGCGTCATGGTGGATAGATACCAACCGCGATAATTCATGTTCGGAATAGTCCACGGCGTGGCGCGGCCGCCCATTTTCTCAACAGCGCGCAGCCATTGATCGGCAACAGACGTGAATTGAAAGGCAAAGTCGCCGGTGTCGGGATACCGGTCATAAAGCTGGTAGAAAAAAACATTGGGCATGGTGGCGTACCACCAGTCATCGCCGCTTTGGGTCACGGGATGATTGAGATAGACATTTTCCTCCGGCCGCCGGTTGAAAAACTCTTCGCACATCAACACCCAATTTTCGCCCTTCTGTTTGCTCTTGTCAATTCCCACCAAGCTGGCGCCGATGACCGCCGGCAGCACGTTGATGGCCTCAGCAGAGTTGGGTGCCGTCGTGCCGACCACGGTGTGCAATCCAAAGCTGAGGTGGCCGGGATAATTCACCGTGTTGGTGCGCCACCAAATGAGCGGCAGATACTGGCCGCTGCGGCTGAAATCGAAGACCAGCGAGTCATACCCCAGTGCCACCTGTTTCCAATTGCGCATTTCATAAGGCGCGGGCAGATTCGGCATCATCTCGATGCGATTGATGGCGATTTGCTGCGCGTAACTGTCGGCAGCAAACAGAAATGCCGCTGCCATGACAAAGGCAGTTTGCAGCGGCAGCAGCGATTTTTTTGAGCTTTGCATTAATAAATGGAAACGCGATTCTTCGATTGATGTCATTCAGGATGATTCCTTTTTCAATTCAGCACTGTGCTCAATTGAAAAAAGCTGCTTGCAGCATGACATTTCCTTGTGTCGTGGCGTCGTTGTCGTTGTTCAAAGTTTATCCAGCAATCATTCCCACAGCTTCCAGTCAAAATCAATCGTCGGAATCGCGGGACGAGGGAAGGTGCCGCCCTTCTTCGCGGTGATGAGGTCAATCGCCGTGGGATCCGGCCCGGCCCAGATCGGTAGTGCCGTCAACGCCGCGCGATTGATCTGCACCGGATGTTTGCTTTTCAGCATGGTGATGGCGCGGAACAAGTTTTTTGCCAGCTCATCAGCATAACAATCCTGGCGCACCCTGTCCTTCACTTTATCGTACGGCAGGATTTCGCCTTCTTGATCACGATACCGCCGGCTGTTCTTGACGTGGAATTGCCGCACCTGTTCGTCGGTAATTTGAACCGATTTGAATATCTCTTCCTTCGCTCGTGCGTAGACGAGCTTTTCTTCCCACCATTGCATTTGCTTTCGAACCGTTAGCCGCTCTTGCAGTCCTCGTTGCCGCGCCCGTGCGATGAGCAGCTTGTCCCGCACACTGCGCCAGACCATTTGCTGCAGCGATGTAAAGAAACGCTGTGGCGAATTAGTGTCGAATTGGAGGTAGGCGCGGCGCGCTTGATACCAGGTCCAGAAATCGCCCAGCAGCAGATTGCCGTTCTGCAAACGGACCAAAGCCCGATCGCGGTAGCGTTCCATATCGAGTGAATCGAGGGGGCCGGCTTCAGACATCAGCTTTCTGCTCAAATTCCAATCATGGTATTTTTCCGGTGAAAGAACGGACTTGCCAATCAGGGCGCGCAAGAGATTGAAGGATTGCCGGTCAATGACGGGATTCTGATTGCGCATCAGATCCTTGAGGTATTGGTCAGAGAGCACGCCGGCCTGGCGTTGGCGCAGCACGCGCTGCACCGCTTGCTTTAGCTCCGCTTGCTCCGTTTGCGTCACGATCACATTGGTCCATTTGTTCATGACTTTGACGAGGTAGAACCCATCCGGCGCTGCTATCGGCGCTGAGACCCTGCCAACCGACAGCGTGTCGACGACCTGCGCCATTGCCGGATTCACATCTTCCAGGCGGAATCGAGTGGTTTCGAGAGAGCGGTTCCCGATCCGCACGGAATCATTGAGCTGTTGCTGGAACAGCGTATCAAAGGGCGCGCCCTGGGAGAGTTGGGCGAGATACTTTGCGAGATCCGCACGGCCCGCGGCAAACAGCCACTTCAGTTCAAGGTGAATGCGCTCTTTGCTGATGGCCTGCTCAATCTCCAGGCCATCAATCGAGACCTGGCGCAGAATGTCATCCCGATAAAGCTCCTCGGTGGCGAGATCGCCTTCGATTTCTGCGAGCATGGTCGCGACTTCCTGGTCTTCTGCAAAACCGCGGGCATAGCCGTCCAGCGCCAGCAGCTTTTCATTGATCATGAAATCAAGATGGCGATCCACCGGCGTGCCCTGTCTTTTGACGAACGCCGGGCCGAATTCATAGCTCAATAGAAATTCTTCGGCGGTAATATCGAGGTTGCCGACGCGCGCAATGACGACGGTGTCCATCCCGGCAGGCAGCAGCGGCACATTTTTCGCACTGCCGTTTTTGTTTTCGCCTTCAGCCGCGGCAAAAACTTTGAGCACGACGCCGGCAATCATGAAGACTGTCGCGCCAAGATAGACAAGAGACCAGCGGCTGCGCAAGCCTTGCGCACGTGTCGTCATTTTCGATTTCATTTCTTTCGCAAACTGGCAGTCTGCGCTCCCTTTCCACTCAAAACTCCACGGCCACCGAAAAACGTTGTTCGTTTTCCAGGCGCCCGAAATCAGCGTAGGCGTAATCGAATTTCCAGCGTACATTGCCGAGAAACCGCAGGGCGGCGCCGCCGCCAATCGTGAAAGTTTGCTCGCCGTCGCGCAGGAACAAATCGCGATAACCGCCGCGCAGGAAGAATTTTTCTTGCAAAGCATATTCGCCGCCGAGATTCACACTTTCCGTGTTGTCGCTCGGATGCAGCGCATCGCCGGCAAGGGTCAGGCGATGCTGTCCGTTCTGCAAAATCTCCATCGCCACACCGAATTGAAAATGCAACGGCAGCGCCCAACTCTGCGTTTCGAGATGGGAGGGGACACGCTCATTGTTGCCGCTGATGGTGGGATCAAGATCATGGAAGACCAGCAGATCCTTGCCTGTCATGCGCATGTCGGTGCCGAAGTTTGCTAAAGTGGCGCCAATGCGCAGGCCGCGAAAGCCGGTGACGAAGAGCGTGCCCAAGTCCAGAGCGAAACCCGAGGCGCTTTCGTGCCAGATGCGCTGGTTGATGTATTTCGCATTGAATCCAATCGTGAAACGATCGGTGAGCCGGCGGCTATAGGTGAGTGCGATCGCCAAATCCGCCGCGGAAAAAAGCTCGCCGGTTCCCTCAGGGCGCTCGATGGTGCGCACGGGCATGTCACCCATCGTCAGGGAGGTCAGGCTGCCGCCGAGCGTGCCAAAGTCGCCGAGCGGCAAAACCACGCCGGCGAAATTGAAATCGGTCTCGGCAAGCCAGCGCGTGTGCACGAGCAGCAGCTCCGAGTGCGCGAGCCGCGCCAGTCCGGCCGGATTCCAATACAGCGCGCTGGCATCATTGGCGGTGGCTACGAAAGCACCGCCCATGCCGAGCGCACGCGAACCAACCCCAATGGTCAAAAACGGCGCTGCCGTGATGCCGACTTTGGAGACGTTGGTTTCGCCTTGGGCAAAAGCTGAAGAGAAACTCAGCAGCAATGCCAGTATGGATGGTGAGAGAATGAATCGCTTCATTGCTGTGCTCGTATTCGTCAATGGTAACTCTGTGAATACTCGTTTGGACGCAGACTCCTGCTTCCACTTCCACTTCTACTCTTACTCTTGCTCTTGCTCCTACACCTACTCGCCTTTGAGGATTTTCAAAGTGAGCAGAATTAGGAGCAAGCGCAAGAGCGCTCATTTGATCACCGCAAACTTCCCAATCTGGGTTCCAATTCCCGGCGCGTCGATGTGATAAATGTAGACGCCGTACGCAATGTTCATTCCGTCTTTGGAAACCAGATCCCACGCTTCGGCGCCATTCTCCGCCGGCGCGTCATGTTCGATGGTATCGACCAAATAGCCGCGCATGGTGTAAATTCGAATGGTGCATTTCGCCGGCAGGTTGATGAAATAGATCCGGCGCTCACCGCGGCCGAATTGAAACGGATTGCGCGGTTCCCACGAGGCCGCGCCCACGTAGGGATTGGGCACCACGGCGACCTCCGACAGGGCATTCCGGGCAAGCTGCGGTTCAACCCGTGCGCCGGCTACTTTGAACGCAAAGGACTCACCGCTGCGGAATGGCTTGCTCACCACGATGCGATAGATGTCGCCAGGCTGCGGCGGTTTGGCATTGCCATTGGGCGGGCTGAAGAAGATCGCCCACGCCGACCGGAAACGCGAACCCTGCGGCCGCTGGCCGAGCGCCAGGCCGGTGACAATCGTCACCGAATCTCCGGGCGTGAATTGCTTGTCGTTGTCGCGGTCACCAAAGAGGAAATCCATTTGCCGGTCTTCGGTGAGATTCCAGATTTTGAAATTCACCGGAATGCGCTGCTGGCCGAATAGCAGGGCTTCGGAGGTATCCACGATGCTGTCATAAAAGCGCAGCTCGAAATCCGCCGGATAAGTGACGTAACGGCCGATGAGGCTGCGATTGGGCGCGACACGCACGCCGTAATTGCTCGAGCCAACCAGCCAGCCGGTTTCCGCCTCCAACACCTGCACCTGCGTGTCGTTGAACAAAAAACCGACGAACCCCTCGGTCACCGGCGTGGTCGCGCGCCCTTCGAGGAGGGCGACTTGCTTGACAAGCGTGTCGCCGGTTGTCTCGTTGATCAGCGAATAGGTTGGCGCCTTGTCGATGGCGAACGCGGAAGTATCGCCAAACACGAAACGATAGCGGTTGCCGTTCTTGATGCGCCCGGCATCCAGCATTTGCACTTCGAGGGTGCCGGTGCCCGGCCCGTTATGCACAATCTCGCCGTCGATTTGTGGATCGAGGTAGCCGGCGGCCGGCGCTTGCGGCGTGACGATTGCGGTGTTGATGTCCGTGCTCTGCACAACGCCGGCCACGCTCACTTTGATGACACTGGGCGCTTCCGAGGGTGAGATGCCGGAAATCTCACCGGTGGCGGTGGTATCGACCAGGCCGCGATCATAAGGCACGACGGCATAGTAATAGGTTTGCCCGTTCTTGACATTGCGGTCAATATAGAAATGCTGCAGACCGGTATCCTCGCCGAGATTGAATTTGATGCCTTCGACATCAATCGGATGCAAACCGCGGATGCCGTTCTTCAGATCAAATTTGGCAATCGGCTCGCGATACCGCTTTTTGCCGTAGCTGTCGGTGATGGTCTGCACATCGAGAAATTCGGGATCGGTCGCGCGGTAGATGTTGTAGCCTTCAAAATCGAAATCCTGCAGGAAGGGATCATACGAGCGCTCGGCCTTGTCATCCCAATACAGCACGACTTTGCGGTCGCCGGCAATGGCAGTGAGTTGCGGTTTGTCCGGCGGTTTCGCAAAGCGATAATCGGCATTATAGATTTGCTGGACGGTCTTCTTGGTGCGCGCCAGGTCATTGATATCCTCGGCAAACAACAGCGACATGGAATAGAATTGCGTATCATTGGCTTTCAATTCGAAAGGACCGGAGGAAAAGAACATGCCGAGGTTGGTGTTCTGCACCAGCTTGTCACGCGGGGGCAGGGCCGCGCGCAGGCCGTTCCAATAGGCCTCGTCATTTTCCATCTTGTATTCGTGCAGCACGAAAACATTGAAGCCGGTGAGGCCGATTTGATCACTCTCATCCTTGTCGGTAAAATCGAAATCCGGTTCGCCGGCGGTCGGGATGCCGTCGGCCTCGCCGAAATCCCGGCCGGGATAATTGGCGTCAAACGGCCCGAGACCATCGGCGCCGACATCATCGCGCAGCGGTTCGCCTTGATCCCACACGCCATTTTGATTCAAATCTTCAAAGGGATCCCAGTCGATGTTTTCGTCACCGGACCAATGCGGCCGCAGTTCGTGCTCGGGATAGAATTTTTGGAACGCCTGTACATCGGCGACGCCATAAGGATATTGATCCAGAAAAACACCGGGCCCGCTGTCACGGCGCTCGTTGACCAGGCCATCCTTGTCGTTGTCCCGCCCATCGCGGAAAATTCCCGGGCTTTCGAGAAAAGCGAAGCCGCCGACGCCGACCGGCGACCAGTTGCCGGGGCTGCCGTAGCCGTTGCCGTCGAAGGCCCAGGCAATGTCGAGATCGTCGTCATAGTTGCCGCCATCATCGGCGGAATCATCGGTGCCGCCAATGCCCCAATCGATGTGAAAGGCGAAATATGTGCTGTCGTAATCCGTCCGGCCTTCGTTGGTGATGAAGTAAATCGCGAAGATGACGTCCTGCGCCAGCACTTGATTCCATTGAAACATGCGCGAGGCCACTTCGAGGCCGAGGCCGCGACGGCTGGAATCAGCCGGATCCGGATAGAAAAGAAACTCCTCGTCGGGATCGTCATCGAAGACGACGTAGGATTCCAGGTCAGCGTTGGTCACGCCTTTGCCGAAGAAACCGTTCCAAAACCCGGCCCAGTCCAGCGGCTTGTCCGGCCAGCGCGCAGGCCAGGTGCGCGGATCGTTGCTGATCGCCGGCGCATTGGCAGGATTCGTTCTGGGATTGTCATTGAAGTATCCCGGCAGCGGCGCAAAACCCCAGGGAATCTGCTCCGGTGAAACGTCCATGTCTTCGCGATAGCGCGTCACCACGGAATGGCGCCGTCGCCCCTGCGCATCGACAATGGGCGCCGCCACCACGAGCGCGACGCCATCAACATAAGAATGGCCCGAACCTTTTGGCCACTCGCCGGAAGGCTGATTCGGCCAGTCCGCCACCTCGCCGTGATTCCAAAAAATGGTGCGGACCAGATTGCCGTCCATGATGCCCTTGCGGGTGTTTTTTAATTGTCCGACATGCGGATCGGGCTGGCGTTGGGCGAAAACACTGGCAGTCAAAATGAAGATGAACAAGGCTGCGAGCTTCATTTCATGACAATTCATAATTTCTCCCTGCGAAAACAAAAAATTTCTTGAAACCATCAGAGCAGATTGCTATATTAACTCAAATTGAAAAGTTTCTATATCCGCTTTCGTTTTGCGGGCAACCAACGTTATTCTTTTGCAACAAAAATAGCATAAATTCCCGGAGCCGTTATGACCACAGTTGAACAAATTAATCAGCAGGTTCAGAAACTTCCGGAACCGTTTCAAAGGGAGATTCTTAACTTCGTTGAGTTTTTGACTTTGAAATTTTTCAAAAGAAATCCTCGTCAAGATGATGTATTATGGTCACAGTTCTCGTTGACTGAAGCGATGCGTGACCTTGAAAATGAAGATTCTCCAAGCTACAACGAGTCAGACCTCAAGGAAAAGTGGCAATGAAGAAAGCCGGCCAAATTGCGCTATTCAAATTTCCTCAAACTGATTTTGCCAATGGTAAACTACGTCCCGCGCTTCTCCTTGCCAAGCTTCCGGGGGAATATGATGATTGGCTGGTCTGCATGGTTTCTTCACAAATGCACCAATATATCGAAGGTGTTGACGATATTATTTCTCCGGATTCAGATGACTTTCTTCAATCCGGCCTCAAAGCGCAAAGTGTTTTCCGTGTTTCACGGCTCGCTGTCGCTGCTGCGGGCATTATTCTTGGCACAATGGGTGAAATTGCCAAAGAGCGGTTAATCAGAATCAAGAATAATCTCATCGCCTGGATACAAGCTTCTGATAGTCCATTCAGCAAAAATTAGTTTCTTCTTTCCACCGAAACACCAAAGCATTAGTCCATCAAAACTCCACTGTAACCCCTGCAATCACCTGCCGTGGCTCCGAATAAAAATCCGGCCGCGTGAAATATTCACTGAGGTTATTCAGCCCGAACACCGTGCCGCTGGTCAGCGCCGCGAGCGAATAGTTGGCGCGGCCGGTGTCCCCGAATACTTGCAGCTCATTCTTGCGGTCGAACAGATTGTACACCCGCACGAAAACACTGGTCTGCAATCCCGCCCACCGCAGGTTTTTGTAGGCATACAAGTCAAAATTGATGAAGTTCGGCCGGCGCTCGCTGTTTTCCACGCCGGTGCGCACGTTCTGCGCCGTCGGCGTGTAGGGCAGGCCGCTGCCGAATTTGCCGATGAGGCCGAGCGACTGGCGCGCGGGATCGCCGGCGGTGAGCGTGACGTTCAGGCTGTGGGTGCGATCCCACTCCAGCGGCACCAGCTCCTTGTTGGGCTCACGATTGGCCTGCACGTCCAAATAGGCGGAATTCGGATCACTGGCATTGCCTTTGGCAATCTGAAAGGTGTAGTCGATGGTCGCCGCCAGGCCCTGGAGGCGGCGCTTTTCGAATGAAACGGTGAAGCCGCGCACGTTGCCGTAGTCGCGATTGAGGTAGCGCGCATAACGAATGCCGTTCACCGTGTATAGAATTTCCGTGCCGAGCAGATTGCGAATGTCCTTGGAGTAGGCGGTGAGATCGAGCGCGAATTCCTCGCCAAGTTGTTGCTGCAAGCCGATCTCGTAAATCGCCGTGCGCTGCGGTTTGATGTTGGCGTTGCCGATCACGTTGGGGGTGCGTTCCGGCGGCGGCGTACTGCCGTAGTACTGCGTCGGGTAGATTTCAAATTCAGGATTCGAATAGAGAAACTCGAAATTCGGTATCTGGAAGAAATGGCCGTAGGAAATGTGAATCACGCCGCGGTCGGTAATGGGGTAAGCCAGACCGAAGCGCGGGCTGAGTTGACTGGTGTTGCCGGATTTCAGCAGGCGCGCCAGATTGGGCGCACCGAAATCATCCGGCACGCGGCCGCTGGAATTGAAGTAATCGAAGCGCAAACCGGCGTTGACGATGAGATAGTCGAATTCCATCTTGTCCTGCACATACGCGGAGATTTCGTAAGGCCGGCGCAGGTACATGTCGCTGTTGCTGACGTTGTTGGTCTCCTGCGGCACCTGCGGCCGGAAGCCGGTGTCGCGATTCAGGCGAATTTCAAAGGCGCGCAGCCACAAGCGATGCTGCCGCGCTTCCAGCCCCATCTTCAAGAGATGTTGATTGGTTGCCTGCCAGGTCAAATCCATCTTGCCGAGGTGGGTGCGGGTGTTGCGATAGAAATGCCACATCTGCTCGCCGCCGGTGCGAAAGGCATTGCCGCTCGCCGCATTCAGCAGCTCGGGATTGACATATGCCGGATCATGCGGATTCTCGTGCACGAACTGCCGGTAGATGGTGTTGAACGTCGAGCCTTTGATCTGCAGAAAGGTGCGGCTGTTGAAGACTTTGGTCAGGGCCAGGGCATTGCTCCAGGCCCGCTGTTCGCGCTGAAAATTGCCGTCGGGGTTGAAACGAAAGCTGTGGTCATATTCGCGAAAGTCGCGATTCTGCAGCAGGCCTTCATAGTCGATTTTCAAATCGGCTTTGAGCTGGTAGACCAGTTTCAACTGCCCGGTCAGGCGTTGGTTGGGATTCATTGCCACATAATCGGCACTCGTTTTCAAGCTGTCGGCCAGGCGTTGCAAGTCGGCCTCGGAGGCAAAACGATAGCCGCGGCCGCGCGCTTCGATGTACCAGTCGCGCGCGGAGGTGGTGGGAAAATTCGAGGAATCGGAGGGCAGAAAAACCCGGCGGCCGTAAAGCGCACCTTCGTTGTAATAATAGCGGGTCGAGGCAAAAAAGGTGAGTCTGTTGCCGAGTCCCGGCACCGGGCCGGAAAGACTGCCTTCGAAATTGTAAATGGGATTAAAGGCCCCGACATTCCAGAAGATGTCATCGTGGGTGCTGACATAGTCACCGGCATAGCTGGAAATACTGCCGTGAAATTTTTCACCGCCCTCCTTGGTGACGACGTTGACCACGCCGCTCATCGCCTGGCCGTACTCGGCGTTGAAGGTGCCGCTGATGACTTCCAATTCCTGAATGGCGTTGTTTTCCACCTGCAGCGCGAACCCGCCGGAGTAGACGTCATTGACCGGAATGCCGTTGATGAGATAGGCCACCTCACCGAGGCGGCCGCCGCGAAAATGGCCTTCGACCACGCCCGCCTGCAGGTTCACCACATCGGAAAGATTGTCCACCGGCAACTGCGCAATGGTCTCCGCGCCTACGGTGTTCGAAGTGGAGGTGAGATCCTTTTGGACCAGCGGCCGCTGGGCCACCACCGTGACGGTCTGCCCCAGCTCGAGCACGGTTTCGGAGAGTTGAAAATCGAGCGGCGTGGTGAGATCGATCGAAACGCGGACATTTTCATAGGCCACTTCCTGATAGCCAATCAACGAGGCGCGGACGGTATAGCTGCCCGGTGGCACCTGCAGAATGATGAATCTCCCTTCAGGATCTGTCACCGCGCCCAGGCGCGTACCGTTCACGACAATGTTGACCCCCAACAGGGGCTCGCCGCTCTTCTGATCCGTCACTTTGCCGGCAATCTTTCCGGTGGTGCCGGCAAAGGCTGCCACGGCTGCCAGCAACACGACTAAAACAAGCAGGCGGTTGAGAGATTGCATGATCGCCTCGATGACTTGCAGGGTTGGACGCTGGGATTGCCGGAATTCTGCCGCCTTTGCACAGCAGGATTGACGGACGGTTGAGGCGAAGCTCCAACCGCCCGCCAATCCCAACAATCCACTTCTCCGTCTAATTCGGCACAACTACCTCATGAGCACCATGCGCCGCGTGAGCCTGGCCTGCGCGGTGCGCAGTTGATAGAAATAGATGCCGCTGGCAAGCGACTGGCCGTGATCATCGCGGCCGTCCCACACGATCTCGTGCGTGCCGGCAGGCTGGTTCGCCTCCACCAGCGTACGCACTTTCTGGCCGAGCGTGTTGAAGATCGCGAGGGTGACATGCGCATCCTGCGGCAGCGAGTACACGATGCGCGTTTCAGGATTGAACGGGTTGGGATAGTTCTGCGCGAGCGCGTATGCGGCGGGCAATTCCCGGCCGCCCTGCACGCGCGTTACCTGCCCTTCGACCACCGCGAAGTCATCGAAATAAACCTGGCCGGTGGCCTGGTGCTGCAGCCGGCCGCGAATCGACATGCGATTGGCGTCCGCCGGTGTGGTCAGCGTGAACGTGTACAGCGACCAGTCCTTGTCGGTGACGGATTGATCGACGACAAAGAAGTCCTGGCCGCTTATTTCCGCCCAGCCCGCCTCCGCCTTGTGATAGGTCACGGTGAAGAAAATCGCCTTCTCCACGTCGAACGGCACGTTGGGGTTGACGCCCACCGTCTTCACCCAGGCCGAGACTTGATAGACGCGATTGCCCTGCACGCCATTGCGATTGCCGATGAGCACGACTTCGTCGGGGTTGGCGGCATCATCGGAAACCAGCAGCGAATGGTCGCCGGAGTGCGCGTGGTCGCGGCTGATGCTCACCACGCCTTTGCCGGCCACGCCCTCACTCATCTGGCCCTTCCAGAAGAACCAGCCCTCGGGCGTGCCAAAATTGCCATTGAACAGATCACCCAACCAGCCTTGCGCGCCGGGCGCATTGCGCATGAAGATGTCGTCGAGCCAAACGGTACCGGTGGCATCGGCGCCGAACTTGAAGGTGACGACCAGCGAGTCGGCGTCGGTCGGCAGGACCACGGGCGCGGCGTTCTTGATTTCCGTCCAATCGCTGGTGGCCTGCGCCTGCGGCACCTTGAGCACGACGGGCTGTCCGAAGATCAGCGCGCCGTTCTTGTCATAGAAGGAATAAAGCAACTGAATCTCACCGCTGGCGCCCGCGGGATTGACGTTGACATTCTCCGTCTTCACCCAGCCGCCGACTTCCATTTCGATGTTGGGCGGCGTGCCGGTCACCGGGTTCCAATTCAGTTTCGCCATGTTGGCGCGCGTTTGCCACGCCGGCTCGCTGCCGCCGCCGGCTTTGCTGATCTTTAAGGAGCGCTGCGGCGAGCGGGCTTGATCCGTGGCCCACTCGACTGTGGCGCCGTCGGTGTTCATCTTCATCCAGTAGGCCGGCACTTCCGCCTCATCGAAGCTCAAATTGGCATTCGGCGTGGCAATCGGCACGACCTGGAATTCATCCCAGTAGGTGTCGCCCGTGGCTTGATGCTGCAAGCGGGCGCGAATCGACAGGCGATATTCATCCGCGCGGGTCTTCAAACGGAAGGAATATTGCGTCCAATCGCGCTCCGCTGTGGCTTGATCGACGACGAAGAAATCCTCGCCGCGTTTCTCGTCCCAGCCGGTGGGGCTGTTGCCGTGATAGGTCACGGTGAAGAAGATCGCCTTCTCCACGTCGCGCGGCGGCGGATTGAGCACGGTGCCAACCCGCTTCACGCGCGCGGTGACCAGGTACTCGGTGTTCGGCTGCACCGGGTTGCGGTCGGAAATCGCAACGACTTCATCCGGATTGCTGGCGTCGTCGCTCACGCGCAGCGAGTAGCGGCCGCTGTAGGAATATTGATCCGTGAGGCTGACGATGCCCTTGCCGGCGACGCCCTCGCTCATCTGGCCTTTCCAGAAGAACCAGCCTTCGGGCACGCCAAAATTGGCGTTGAACAGGTCGCCCAGCCAGCCCTGCGCGCCGGGCGCATTGCGCATGAACACGTCATCAAGATAGGCCGTGCCGCTGGCGTTCGGCCCCATTTGAAATTCGATCACCATCGAATCTGCCTCAACCGGCAGAACGACGGCGGAGCTGTTCTTGATTTCGGTCCAATCGCTTGTCGCCTGTGCCTGCGGCACGTTCAAGATCACGGGCTGGCCGAAAATTAAATTGTGCGCCGCATCGAAGAACTTGAAGCGGAGTTGAATCCTCGCCGCATCGCTGGCGGGATTGGTGTTGACGTTTTCCGTCTTCACCCAGCCGCCGATCTCCATCTCGATGTTGGCGGGCACGCCGGTGGCCGGATTCCAATTCACTTTCGCCACCTGTCGCGCCAGCCAAATCGGATCCGCGCTGCTGCCGGCGCTCTTGCTGAGCATCAGGCTGCGTTCGGCCGAGCGATAGACCTTGCCGGTCCACACGGCCTGGCCATCGCCGTTGTTGAATCCCTCCCAATAGGCCGGGCGCGTGGATTCGTCGAGCGTGAGATTTTTCCTGGCCACCTCCACCGGGTACATGCGAAAATCATCCCAGTAGGTTTTGCCGGTGGCCTGGTGCTGCAGGCGCGCGCGCACCGAAACGCGCGTGGCGTTGGAAGGTGGCGTGAACGTGAAGGAATAAAGCATCCAATCACGATCACTGGCGGACTGGTCCACGACAAAGAAATCCTGGCCGGCGACTTCCGCCCAGCCTTCGGCAGCGGTGTGATAGGTGAGCGTGAAGAACACCGCCTTTTCCACATCGAACGGCTCGTTGGTGTTGACGCCCTCCAGCTTGATCCAGGCGGACAGGCCATACGAGCGGCCGGGCTCGATGGGATTGCGATCGGAGATCGCCACCACTTCATCCGGATTGGTGCCGTCGTCCTCCACCAACAGCGAATAATTGCCGGAGTGCGCGGCCGCGCTGGTGATGGTGACCACGCCCTTGCCGGCCACGCCTTCACTCATCTGGCCCTTCCAGAAGAACCAGTTGGCCGGCACGCCAAAGTTGCCGTTGTAAAGATCGCCGAGCCAGCCCTGGGCGCCGGGCGCATTGCGCATGAAGATGTCGTCGAGCCAAACCGTGCCGGTGGCATTGGCGCCGAACTTGAATTGCACCACCAACCGGGCGGCATCGACCGGCAGCACCACGGCCGTGCTGTTCTTGATTTCGGTCCAATCGGTCGCGGCCTGGCCTTGCGGCACATCCAGCACCACCGGCTGGCCGAAGATCAGGGCATCGCCGGCATCAAAGAACCAAAACGACAGCGTGATCCTGGCGTCCGCGCCGGCAGGATTGGTGTTGACGCCCGAGGTTTTCACCCACCCGCCGATTTCCATTTCGATGTTGGCCGGGATGCCGGTGACCGGATTCCAATTCAGCTTGGCGAGGTTGTCGGATTCCCACATGGGCGTGTCAACGCCGCTGCTCTTGCTGATCTTCAACGAACGCTGCGGCGAGCGGTACACGTCGCCCGCCCATTCCACGGTGGCGGCACCGGCATTGGCTTTGTGCCAATGAGCCGGCACCTCGGCGTTTTCAAAACCGCCGTTGGGAATCGTGTTGATCTGGCTGCTCGCCCCTCCCGCGCCCAGCAAACAAAGCGCGAGAGTCAGCGCCAGCAAGATGCGCAATCGAGACTGCATGGAACACCTCCCTTGGCTTGGGGTTGGACTGTAGCTTCTTGAATGACCTGTGCGCTCTTACTCGTGCTCTGACTCCTGCTCGTTCCCGCTTTTCGGAATTTTTTAACAGCGAGTAAGAGGAGGAGCAAGAGTAAGGATTGTTTTGGCATGAATCCCTTTGCCGTTCAGTATGTGCCCGGATTGATGCGAATTGCGCCTGAGCCTTTGCGCCACCACCTCCTTTCGTGAGATTACTCAGGAATCACCAAAGTTTTCACGGCCAGGCTTTTGCGCGTGCTTTCCAGCGCTTCGCCGATTTTCTCCAAGGCAAAACGGTTGAGGCTGAAGGGCGCGAGGTTGATTTTCCCCTGCGCCAGCAGAGCCACCGCGCGGTGAAAAGTAAATGGATTCAAAATCGAGCTTAATATCATGAGCTCTTTGAGAAAGGCATCTTGCAAATACAAACGCGCATACGCCTCCGGCGCGGCGAGGCCGAAAAGCACGACTCGGCTGCCGCGTTTGGTGAGCGCGATAGCCGTCTCCGCGGCTGCGGCTTTGCCGGCACATTCGATGACGACCTCACAGCCGCCGTGAGTTTGTTCAGCAATTTCCTGTACCGCCGCCGGATGGTTGGCGTCCAGCACCACCTCCGCGCCGAGTTGCCTGCCAATGGCGCGCTTGGTTTCGAGCGGATCGAGCACGAAGATCATACCGGCGCCGGCAATGCGCGCCAGTTGCAGCATCAGCAGGCCAATATTGCCGGCGCCAACAATAGCCACTGATTGACCGGGCTGAATGGCGGCGCGCTCGATCCCGCGCAAGCAACACGAAATCGGCTCGGCGAAGGCGCCCAATTCGAGCGGAAAATCCTCCGGCAATTTGTAGCATTGTCGGGCTGGTGTAATCACGAACTCGGCAAAACCGCCATCGCGGTCAACGCCGAGCGCGCGCAAATTCTCGCAAAAATTGACCTGGCCGCGCTGGCAGTAGTAACAGCCGCCGCAGGCCATGTTGGGATCGACGGCGACATGATCGCCGGACCGCAATTCCCGCACTTGCTTGCCCGCGGCGATGATCGTGCCGGCAAACTCATGGCCGAGAATCACCGGCGGCCGCGCATGCGCCTCACCCGCGAGAATGTGAAGGTCGGTGCCACAAACGCCGCAGGCCGCGACTTGCACCAAAACTTCGTCATCACCCAACGGCCGCAACGGGCGGTCGATGATTTGCAGCTCGTGCGGCTGGTTGAATTGCGCTGCTTTCATGAAATCTTATGAAAATAGGTTTGTCGTTTCGCCTTTCGGCGTCGGGCTTCCGACAGGAGTTGGACGCCTGGAGGCGTCACTACAAACAGAGATGGACGCCTGAAGGCGTCACGGCAGGCAAGAATGCCCTTCATTTCTCCTCTTGAAATTCCACACGCACTTCACATTCAGGTGAAAGATGAGAATAGTTGATGATCGTGCGATAGGCATGCTCATTTTGCTGATGCGCATCCCACGCCGCTGCAGGCAGGATTTCTTGATCGACCCAAATCCTTTGCGGCGCCTGGGCGCTGCAGATCGCGGCGCTGACAGCATGTCCGGCAAAGGCGCGGGATTGCCAGCGCAGTGAATTTTGCTCTTCCTGCCAGTGCGCGTCGAGAAGCGTTGCGGTCAAATGCTCGAGATAGGGTTGGGCAATCGCGCCGCGCGTGATGCGAATTTCGACTGGCGTGCGTTGTTCAGGAATCACCAGCGAGGGGAAGGGCAGGCCATCATGAGTGATCGAGGTGGCGAATTGACCGCGGCCGGAGTAGACCACTTTCGCAATCCTGCCATTGACCAGCCAATCAAATTCCGGCATCGGCGTTTGGCCGGGCAAATCCGTGCGCACATGCAGATTCCACGGGCTTTCGGCGGCGCCGAGCAGGCGATACAGCGTGAGAAGATACCAGCCGCCGGCCCACAGGAAACTGGGCTTGTCGATGCGGCCGTAATTCGCGGCAGCCGGATCGCTGCAGCGATACTCGTACATCGCGGGCTGGCCTTGCGGACTGGCCACGATGCCGGTAATCGTCATGTTGCTGCGCACAACCTCGAGCGCAGCCTCGTTTTCTCCGATTTGCTGCAAGGCCAGTGCATACCACGCCGTGCCGTGCGGCCACACGCCGCCATTGAGGTATTCACCCTTGTTTTTCCCCTGTTCGTGATTTACCAGTTTGAACTCTTCTTCAAGCAGATGGAAATCCGCGGGATCAACCATGCGCACGCCGAGCTGCGGATCGTAAAGGCGATGCTTCGCCGTGGCCACCAGCCGGCGCTGCTTGTCACCGGCAAGCGCATCAAACACCACCGCCAGCAAAGAGCCGGCATAGAGGTGCTCATCTTTGCGGGTGCCGTTGTTGAAATTGATCAAGTAGCCGGGTTTTTCGTCCCACAATTTGTGCGCGAGCGCGGTGCGCAACGACTGGGCTTGCGCCACATACTCCTGCAGTTTTTCGGGCGCAGCGTTCAGCTTGCTGCCGAGAAAAACGAATTCCTGCAGGGCGCGCATCGCCAGCACCGTGTGGTAGGCACGTGGACCCGGCACCTTGCCAATATCCCACCAATCCGGCGAGGCGGCCCAGAGCAGGCCATCGGCACCGAGATGGCTCAGCGTGAACCTCAGGCTCTTTTCCAACAGCGGCTGCAAACGCTGCAGCACCGCGAGGTCGCCGGTGTGGCGCAGGTAACTGGCGGCGACCAGAATGAACCAAAAGTGGTTCCAATTGTCTTTGCCGGCAAACTCGGTTTTGAAGCTGTCATCTTTCCAATAATAGGCGTGGGGAATAATATTCTCCGCGCCGGCTTTGTTGGCGAGATAGAGCAGATCGTTGCGCACGCGCAGAGCGTCGAAATTGGCGGCAGCGAGATCCGTCATGAGCGCGTCGTGGGTGAAATAGAAGTTGTATTGCGCCGGACACGGCATCGGCACGATTTCACCGTCGAGAAAATGGCGGTTGGCGGCAAGCAGCGCTTTGGCCCATCGCGCCGAGTGATCGAGATCAGCATGGCCGGTGCGAAACACCGGCGCGCCTTGTGCCGCCCTGGCAACCTGTTGCGTGTAGGCCGCCGCTTCTTTCTGATGATTCGTTGCCAGATAGTTTGCCAGCGCCGCCGCTGCTGAACTTGTGGTTGCGGCCAGGAAATGCACGATCACCAGCGAGTCGCCGGGAGCCAGGGTTTTCTCATAAACAAAAGCAGCAGCGGGACGATTCGCGCCGCTGTCGCTCCGGCCTGCTTGCCAGTCAATTTTGTCGCCGGCAGTGCTCCACTTGAGTTTCCCGTTGTGCCAAAGCGCAGCGCTGTTGGCCAGCCACTGACGCGGCGGCGAAGCGCCATTGCCGGCCAACAGCGTGGCTTTGGCGGTCTCCGGGTCATCAAAAGCGGCAAAGATGGTCTGCGTCCGGGGATCAAACCAGGTGTGCGCACGATCCTTGACGGCATAACTCTGGCACGTGCGCAGCGTCATTTCCCAATGCGTATAGAGCCGGTAGGCATGCGGTTGCGCGTCGCGATTGGCGGCCACCAGGCGCATCAGCAGGCCGGGACTGTTTTGAAAGAAGGAATAAGAAATGGTGAAGTGGGTGTGAGCGATTTGCCGGGAGAATTGCACGGCTGCCGGGGTCAGGCGATAAGGCCAGGGTTCCCAACCGATCAGCGTGCGCGGGCCCGCGTCGATTTGCAGACCCAGATGCAGAATTTGCGATTGCGCGCGACGCCAGTAGTCGGTGCTCAAATCCAGGCTGTTGGCCACCGGCGCATAGAAACTGAGGCGCGAGGGCAGCGGCCGGCTGTGGTGGCTCTCGAAGCCGGCATAAGGCCCGCCGGCTTCGATGCTGCCATAGCCGCGCTCAAACGCAACCGCAATCGTCGAGTCGGGCGGGATGCGGCTCTGCCCGGCGCCGGCCAGGCCGGTGATCAAACTGATCAACAAGACTGCGGATCGCGATTGCATGGGATCAACTCCCGTGGCGCAGCAGCATCCGAACGATTAAGCAAAAACGGCGTTGCGATCCTGAGGTACAGCGCTGGAGGCCCGGGCTCATCCTGGAGGCGTGGCCGCGATTTTTTTGTTCGTTTCGCGCAGTCGCTTGATACTGCGCACCGGCTTGCGACGGCAACAAGCCTGTTCCAAGCGGTCAGAAGATGTTCCCCCTTGGACTGAGCGAAGCTCTCCAAGACTTTGAGTCTCGCGAGACGCTGGCTTTGCAATGCAACAGCCCAGCCGTTGCTGGAACACGCTTGTCAAGCGACCTGAGAAGCCTCTTCGCGGCGGCTGAAGTTTCCAAAACTGGCAGCCGCGGGGAGTCTCAGGATTTTCCAGGCAACGGCCCTGCCGCTGCTGGAACACGCTTGTCAAGCGACCTGAGAGGCCTCATCGCAGCGGCTGAAGTTTCCAAAACTGGCAGCCGCGGGGAGTCTCAGGATTTTCCAGGCAACGGCCCTGCCGTTGCAGGAACACTTTTAGGCAGGCGGCGGAGCAGTGGATTGCCGCACGACCAACTCGACGGGCGTGAAGACTTTGCCCGGCAGTTCCTTCTTGGTTTCGATCATTTCCACCAGCCGGCGCAACGCCACGGCGCCGAGTTCTTCCTTGTCCACGCGGATGGTGGTGAGTTGCGGCTGCGTGTGCATGCCCGCTTCAATATCATCAAAACCCACCACCGACACGTCCGCGGGAATCGCGCGGCCCTGTTCGCGCAGAAACTGCATGGCGCCAATGGCCATGGCATCATTGGCGGCAAAGATGGCAGTGAAGGGCGCAGCGCGGCCGGCCAGCGCCGCCGCCGCGCGGAAGCCGTCAGCAGAGGCAGTGTAGCTTTCCACGCTTTCAATCAGCTCCTCCGCAATCGGAAGCCCGGCTTCGGTGAGGGCTTTTTTATAACCTTCCAGGCGTGCGGCAATGCTGGGATGGGTGATGTCACCGCCGATGAACGCGATGCGGCGATGCCCCAACTCAATCAAATGGCGCACGGCCAGAGTGGCGCCCAGGAGATTGTCCATCATCACCACGTTGCCCTGTTTGTGGCGCGGCGAAAAGTCGATGAACACATGCGGCATCTTGAGAGTGAGCAGGTGCTCGCACAAGGCTTGCGGAATGTGGCCGGCCAGCAGCACGCCGTCGACGTTGCGTTCGCGCAGGAAGCGCGGCAGGTCGGTGTCGGGATGAAACGTGCGGGGCACGGTGGTGAGCAGGATATAGTAGTTGTATTTGCGGGCTTCGAACTCGATGCCGAGAAAGATTTTGGTATAAAAGGGTTCGGCGCGGGAGAAGTGATCGTCGGTGAGGATGAAGCCAAAGTTGCCGCTCTTGCGGGAGGCCAGGCCGCGCGCCATGTGACGGGGATGATAGTTGAGTTGCTGGATGGCCTTGAGCACACGCTGGCGGGTCTCCTCGCGGACGTTGGCCTTGTTGTTCAAGACCAGGGAAACCGTTGCCTCGGAGACTTTGGCCTTCTGGGCAACATCTTTGATGGTGGCGCCGAGTCTCATAGCTAAATCGTTTTAATGATTATTCGCAAAAGACATGGAAATTTCTGCTTATTTTTATGTGCTTATCGCCGAATGAAAGCGATGTGACGAGAAATTTATTAAAGCGGTTTAATGCGAGGATAGCAAACTATTCTGCATTTGTCAAGCAGAATCTTTCCCACCGCTGCTTGAATTTCACGACAGATCGCCGGCATTGTCTCCCAACACGGACGCACTTGGCTGGTGACGAGCGGCGGTGCTCTCACTGCGTCTGATCAGAGGACTGTCAAGCCCGCGCCCAATCGAGTGCGAGGTTCTTTCGTGAGACTTCTCTCCCGCCTCTTTCGTGCAGGCCTTGCACTTTTCTGTTTGATTTTGTGCAAGTCTTGCACGATAGATTTAACCATTCCCCGAGCCTCTCTGATGCAATCGTCATGTTTTTAAGGCCTTATCTCAATGAAAACCGCGCGGCATGCAAATTGACATGGTAAATCGCGTAACCTTCATTGACCCACGCTGGCTAGTCCAGTGGAAGCGAAGGGCCGGATCGTGATGCTGCCCTCACTCGCGAAAGGGAGGCTTGCCCACACGGGCGCAACACATCCTGAATGGCGAGAGCAATGCCTCGTAGAGGCGCCATTCCGACCGGCGCGTCTCAATCAGATTGCGCATGATTGAGGCCCGCGGTACGACCGGCCCCGCTTTTTATCACCCGAGCCCGCGACAGCCATCGCGCCCCCACGCTCCATCTTGTGGTCACCTTCCCAAAGCGACCGTTCAACTCGAGGAGGTTCATCATGTGCCGGCTCATGCGAGTTGTTGCCGCCATGTTTTTGCTCGCGCTTGCCCAGCAATCGGCGTTTGCCACCGGCGCGCTCTTCGTGCGTCCTTTGCGCAGCAACCAAACCTATCAAACCATCTGGATCAAAACCTATGATGCCAGCGTGATGATCCAGGATCAAATCGCGGTGACCCACGTCGATCAGATCTGCTTCAACGAAACCAATGACATTGTCGAGGCCACCTACATTTTTCCCCTGCCCGCAGGCGCGGTGATCACCGAACTGGTTTACTGGCTCAACGGCGAGCGCTTCCTCGCCTCTGTCCGCGAGCGCCAGGCCGCGCAACAGGCCTATGACCAGCGCATTCGCCAGCTCATCGACCCGGCGCTGCTGCAGTATCTCGGCGACAATCTATTCAAGCTGAACATTGCGCCCATCAATCCCAAAACCGAGGTTCGCTTTGAAATCACCTATGCCGAGCTGCTGGCTTATGAATTCGGCAACGTTTATTACCGTTTTTTCCTGCGCGCCACCGGCCTTTCACCGCGGCCGTTGCAGCGCGTCACGTTGCGTATTGCCGCGGCCACCGCCAAAGCATTCAAGTCGTTCACCTCGCCCAGCCACGCCAACTCCACCGGCACGCGGATCACGCAAGTTACTCCGAGCCAGTATGAAGTCATTTTCGGCGATGAGAATTTCACGCCGGATCGCGACTTTCTGCTGCGCTTTGAAACCAGGCGCGAGTCGGTTGACATGAACGTCATCACCTACACGCCCGTGGCGACTGACTCGTTCGGCGTTGACAGTTTTTATGCCTTGTGGATCACGCCGCCGGATACGATCGAGGCCGGAGAAACGCTGGCGCGCGACCTCGTGTTCACGGCAGATGTCTCCTCGAGCATGGAAGGCGAGCGCTTGGTGGGATTGAAGGCCGCGCTCCACAGCTTTTTGGACCATCTCAATCCGGCGGATCGTTTCAATCTTGTCGCCTTTGGCACCAATGTGGTGAAATATCAGCCGGATTTGGTACCGGCCGAGGCCAGTGCGATTGCGGCGGCGCGCGCGTTCGTCAACGGTTTGAGCGCGCTGGGCCTGACCAACATTGATGGCGCGCTGCAAGCCTCATTGCAGCAATCCTTCCGGGAGGCCACTTCCAACAATCTGATCTTCCTCACCGACGGCTATCCCACCTGGGGCGAACTGAACCTTAATGCCATTGTGGACAGCGCCGCAGCCCGCAACCGGCACAAGGTGCGCATCTTTCCCTTCGGCATCGGTGAAGACGTGAGCAAACCTTTGTTGATTGCGCTGGCGCGCGCGAACGGCGGATATCCCATCTACATCACGGCAACAGACAGCATCGCGCTGGTGGTGGCGAACCATGTCAACCGCATTTCCAGGCCGGTGTTGTCGAATCTCAGTCTTGCCCTGGGCGGCTTGCAAACTTATGATCGCTATCCGCTGGTGCTCTCGGATTTGTTTTTCGGCAATCAGGTTCTGCAATTCGGGCGCTACACCAACGGCGGCTCGTTTCCCGTGACGTTGAGCGGCACGGCGCAGCAGCAGAATTTCGAGCTGACGAGTTTGGTGACCTTTGGGCAAATCAGCGGCGGCAATCGCGCGGTGGCGCGGTTGTGGGCCAGGAGCAAGATCGATTATCTGCTCGAACAAATCGCGATTTACGGCGAATTGAAGGAATTGGTCGATGCGGTGATCGATTTGAGCATTCGCTACAGCATTTTAACGAAGTACACTGCGCTGTATGTCGATCCCAACCCGACCTCGGTTGAGGATAATGAGCCGCAGCTTTTGCCCAAGACGTTCGTGCTGGAACAGAATTATCCCAATCCCTTTAATCCCGAAACCAAAATTGTGTTCTTCGTTCCCCCGAACGCGCAGCAACAACGTGTTGTGATCAAGATTTTCGATATCACCGGCCGGCTGGTGCGGGTTTTGTTTGATCGTGAAGTCGCGCCCGGCCGCTACGAAGTGATTTGGGATGGCCGGGATGCGCACAAGAATGAATTGGCAAGCGGGACGTATGTTTATCGGTTGGAGGCGGGCGATGTCGCCATTACAAAAAAGATGTCACTCATCCACTAACTTCAGGAGTGATCATGCGCAGTTGCAGCCGGTTTTGGGCGTTTTTCGTGTTGGTACCGGGTTTCATTTTGATCAGCTCACTATACGCCCAGATCGAAGTCAAGATCGCAGCCAGTAAAGACAACACCCTTTACGAAAGCGACTCCGGTTCATTCAGCAACGGCAGCGGCGCTGCTTTCTTTGCCGGCAACAACAATCACGGCGAAGCGCGGCGGGGCTTGCTGGCGTTTGATCTTGCCGGCACTGTCCCCGCCGGCGCCCGCCTCGAGAGCGTGACATTAACCCTGAACCTGTCGCGCACCCTTCCCGGCACGCAGGCAGTCAGCCTCCATCGCGTTTTGGCGGATTGGGGCGAGGGCATGTCCAACGCCACCGGTGAAGAAGGCGGCGGCGCAGCAGCGGCAAGCGGCGATGCCACCTGGCTTCACACATTCTTCAACACGCAACGCTGGGCCAGTGCCGGCGGCGATTTTGCGGCCACGCCCAGCGCCACGCAAAGCGTGGCCGGCCTCGGCCAATACACCTGGGGCTCGACCCCGGAAATGGTTGCCGATGTGCAAAGTTGGCTCGACGCTCCGGCCGGCAACTTCGGCTGGCTGTTGTTGGGAAATGAACAAGCCAACGGCACCGCCAAGCGTTTCGATACGCGGGAAAATCCCGTCATCGCCAACCGTCCGGTTTTGACCGTAACCTACACCGTCGCCCTGCACATTCAAGCCGCACGCAGCGAGACGCCTGCGGCGTTTTATCTGGCGCAGAATTTTCCCAATCCCTTCAACCCCACGACCGTGATACAATACTCGTTAAATCAGAATGCCAGTGTCGTCCTGCAGGTCTACGCGATTGATGGCCGGCTGCTCAAAACCCTGCGGCAGGGCCATCATTCGGCCGGCGCATATGCCGTGAGTTGGAACGGCAAATCCGACACGGGAGAACCAGCCGCCAGCGGTGTTTATCTCTGCAAAATGACGGCTGGCGAATTCGTGCAAATTCGCAAGATGGCACTGCTGAGATAGTTGCTGGACACTTGCAGAACGGAGTTTGATATGCAATCTTTGAAAACAACTCTTCTGCTGCCCGGCCTGGTGGCCTGGAGCAGCGTGGCGCACGCTTATGACTACTTGCAGATTCAGCATCCGCGCCAAACCTGGCGTTACGGCCAGGGCACGATTGAACAGGCCGTGATCTCCATCAAGCCGCAGGGCATTTATATGGAATACGGCTTGTATCTCACCTTTTCGGCCCGTGATCTGGGTTTCACCGCCGCCGACAGCGTGGAAGTGCAGTTCTTCTTCGATCTCCCCAAGGAAGCGATCGTGCATGATCTCTGGCTGTGGGTGGACGATCAAATCATGCGCGCCCTGATCATGGATCGCTGGACCGCCTCCTCCATCTATGAAGACATCGTGAAACGCCGGCGCGATCCCGCCATTCTCTTTAAGAATGACGCCGACAGCTACGAGCTGCGCATTTACCCCATGATCGGCAACAAGACCCGCAAGATCAAACTGACCTACCTCATGCCGGCGCAGTGGCTGCCTACTACCGTGGCGGCGGGCTTGCCCACGAATCTCCTGCGCACCTCCCGGCGGCCGCTGTCCGTTTTCAATCTGCTCTTCTGGCCGCATCCCACCTGGGTCAATCCCCGGATTCTGGAATTCCCCGCCACCGACTTCCTCGCCAAGAACGATGAAGAATTCGGCGATTACGTGCGCGCCGATCTGCCGCCGGCGGCCACCGAGATTGCGGTCAACTTCGGCGTCGATTCCCCCATGCGCAACGGCGTTTTTCTCAGCAAATGGCAGGACGGCGGCGAGGGCATTTACCAGTTGGCACTGCTGCCCTCGCAAGCGCTCGATCTGCAGGCGCCCAAGAAAGTCGCGTTCTTGTTCGACTATGACGCGAGCAAAAGCACCATCACTCCTGCCGAGGTCATCGCGGGCGTCAGGCCTTTGCTGCAAACCAGTTTCACCGCCAGCGATTCCTTCAATCTCATCTTTGCGCGCGCCACGATTCGGCGCGCCGGCGAGCACTGGTTCGCCGCCGATTCCGCGGGCGTGGCGCAGGCGTTTGCCAATGCCGGCGCCAATCCCATCGCGAGCTACAGCAATTTGCCGGCCCTGCTGGCCAATGGCCTTGATTTCGTCAAGCAACATGGCAATGACGGCAGCCTGCTGTTGCTGGCCTGCTCCGATCAAGCCGGCAACTACCAGGTGGCCAATCCCCTGCTCGATGATCTGTTGCGCAGTACCGAGTCCATGACGCCGATTCACATTGCGGATTTTGCCGGCAGCAACGCCAACTATTACTGGAACGGCGGCCGATACTACTTTGGCAATGAGTACTTCTACGAGAATCTCGCCCGCCGCACCGTCGGCAGCTACACCAGAATCAATCAGACCAGCAATTCTTTTTCCGCCCTGCTGGCCGCGGCCGCGCAATCGCTCAGCGGTTTCATCGATGCGTTCGATCTGCACACCACGCTGGGCAGCGGCTTCTGCTACGGCCGCTTCACCATGAACAACGGCCTGACGCAGGCCATCTATCTCGACCGGCCGATTCTGCAAGTGGGCAAATTCACCGGCGATTTGCCCTTTGTGATCGAGGCCTCGGGGTTTTACCGCGGTACGCCCTTTTCGCGGGAAATAAACACGGCGGCCGGTGAAGTTTTCGCCGCGGATTCGCTTGCGGAGGAAATCTGGATCGGCAATCATCTGGCCGCGCTGGAGGCGCAGCCCTCGCCGTCAAATGAGATGATCCGGCAAATCATCGACACCAGCGTGCGCGAGCGCGTGCTCTCCCGCTATACCGCCTTCCTCGCGCTCGAGCCGAATGACACGGTGAAAGTCTGCGTGGACTGCCAGGATGAATCGCGCCTGGTGCCGCCCACCGCAGTGGTGGCGCGCGAAGAAACGCCGGCGGATTCGGTGCTGCAGGCCTATCCCAATCCCTTCAATGCCGCCACCACGCTGCGTTTGAAACTGCCGGAAAATGCCAACAGCGGGGAAGTGAGCTTGAAGATCTACAATGTCATGGGACAAGTGGTGCGTTCGTTCAACCTGAACAACGCGGCCGGCAATCGCATCGTGCATTTCACCTGGGAGGGCCGCAACGATGCCGGCGAGATGCTGGCGACCGGCGCCTACTACGCCATTCTGCAAACACCCAACGCGCGGTTTACCGCGAAACTACTGATGATGAAGTAAATTCGAATCATGCGAGCAAGCTGCTGGCTCGGGGAGAGTGTGCGATGAAAAAGACTGCCATTTTTCTGCTGCTGCTGGCCTGCCCGGCCGCCTTTGGCGGCGGGGTGATGAAGGTCAAAGGCCAGGCTTCGAGTTATTTGCCGCCGCAACGCCTGAGTGTCACAGTTGACATCGATAATCAGGTGGCCACCACCGTGACGCAGGCAACCTTCGTGAATTCGCTGCCGCTGCCGGTGTGGTTGATCTATGGCTTTCCCACGGACGTGAACGCCAGCGTGTTGCAGTTTCGCTGGCGCACCGCCGGCCAGTGGCACACCGCGCAAATCACCGGTTCGCCGCAGGACACCAGCGGCATCATCGATCCCGGCGGTGATGCCGATCGTCTCTTTCTCGATTACCTGGGCGAAGCACCGTTTTTTTTCACTTTCCGGGATTCGCTGCCGGTGGACTCGGCGCTGACCGTCGAGTTGACTTACATCGAGCTGCTCAAGTACCGCAGCGGTGAAGTGATTTATGACTATCCTCTGGATTTGCGCGTGTTCTCGCAGCGTCCGCTTAACGCATTTCGTCTCGCGCTGCAGTTGCGTTCGGCGCGCACGCTGCTCAGCCTGAGCAATCCCACGCACGGCGCGGCGGCCGCGAGCTTCACCGACAGCGCCGCCAGCCTGCTGTTCGAGCAGGAGAATCTGGCTGCCGACCGCGATTTTCGCGTGCATTATCAAGTCAGCCAGAAGGACTTGGGCGTTTTCCTGCTCAGTCACAAGCCGCAAAACGAGGACGGCTATTTCATCATGCTGGCCGAACCGGATCCCACGACCGGCCAGGAGGAGGTGATCGACAAAGTCTTCACCTTCATCATTGATGTTTCCGGCAGCATGGGGGGAGAAAAGATCGAGCAGGCGAAAGCCGCGGCGTTGTTCACCGTCGATCACCTGAATGCGGATGACCATTTCAACGTGATCAAATTCAACTCAGTGGTGACGAAATTCCGGGCGAACCCCGTGCCGGCGTCCACAAACGAAATCGCAGCGGCGCGCAATTTCATTAATCAAATTACGGCCGGCGGCGGCACTGATTTGCAGTCGGCATTGTTGGCGGGCCTGGGCCAGCAGATGAGCGACACCACCGCCAATATCATCATCTTCATCACTGACGGCATTGCCTCACTCAACCAGCAGACGATCGTCAACGCCAATACCCACCACGTGCGCATCTTTGTGTTCGGCATCGGCGCTGACGTAAATCAGCCCCTGCTCACGCAGGTAGCGGCGAACAACAACGGCATCGCCGAGTTTTTGGGCAACGACGAGGTCAACAGCCGCATCAGCGCGTTTTACAACAAGATTCGCAATCCCCTGCTGCAAAACATTCGCCTCGCTTTCACACCGGCCATCACCAGCGAGATTTATCCGCTGCAGTTGCCGGACATCTACGTCGGCGAACAGCTTGTGGTGCTGGGGCGCTACAGTCAAGCCGGGCCGGCGCAGGTGACGCTGCAGGGCGCCGGCGCAGGAACGGCGGTGCGCTATGATTACGGCGTGAATTTCACCGCCGACTCGCTGGCGAATCGCTTTCTGCCGCGGCTGTGGGCGAAATACAAAATCGATGCGCTGCTGGTGTTGATGGCCGGGGTGCCGCAAGGCTCGAATCAATGGCAGGAATGGAAGCAGGAAGTGATTCGCCTGAGCCTGCTGTACGGCATTCTCACGCCCTTCACCAGCTTCACGGATCCGGGCACGCCGCCCGCTGCAGTGGCGGAGGAGCCGGGCTCGGCCGCGGCCCTGCTCGCGGGCTTCGTGTTGCAGCAGAATTATCCCAATCCGTTCAATCCCGAAACGCGCATCGTGTTCGACGTGCCGCCGGAGGCAGCGAGGCAGCGCGTCGTGCTCGAGATCTACGACCTGCTCGGCCGGCTGGTGGCGGTGCTGTTCGATCGCGAAGCCGCGCCGGGACGCTATGAAGTGGTGTGGAACGGCAAGGATCTGCGCGGGCACGAGGTGCCGAGCGGAATCTACATCTATCGCCTGCAGGCCGGCCAGGTGGAGGTGGCCAAGCGGATGCTGCTGGTGCGATAAGGGTGACATGATTGAATTTGACCGTGGAGGTACGATTATGAAAGTGCTGACAAAATCTTGTCTCGCTATTGCCCTGGTTTGCACCTCCATGGTAATAGCGCAGACCAGATCTCTGCTCAGAAAAAGCTCGAGCCGCGCCAACCTTTCGAAGCCAACTTTTTCCCAAAGTCTTTCCGATAGCATTCGTGTTGAATGGTTGAATTACTTTGCTGCTGACTCCGCCTCTGATGGCGATGACCAAGCGCAGGCTGTCGCTGTTGATGACGCCGGAAACGTCTATGTGACCGGTTCGAGTGACAGCCCGCTCGCCGGCCGGGACTTTTACACGGTGAAATACAGCCCCTCGGGCGCACGTTTGTGGTCGGCAAGATACAACGGCAGCGCCCATTGGCACGATGGGGCGCAAGCGCTTGCGGTCGATAGGCATGGCAACGTTTACGTCACCGGGTCAAGCTGGGGGGTGGACACCTCGAATGACTTTGCCACTGTGAAATACAACCGTAACGGCGAGCAGCAATGGGCTGTGCGTTACAATGGCCCGCCAAACACCGACGACCATGCTCTTGCGATTGCCATCGATGATTCCGGCAATGTGGCCGTGGCGGGCTCAAGTTTCGACGCGGTAACTTCCGCGAGAGCCGGCGTCACGGTATATTACAACAACTCCGGCATTGAACAATGGGTTGTGCGGCACGGGCAGGGCGATGCTTTCAATTACAGCGTGGCCGTAGCTCTGGACGATGCTGGAAAGGTCTACGTGACCGGTGCCGTGCAGGATGATTTTCTTACGAGCAAATACACCCAAAGCGGAAGGGAAGAGTGGACAGCCTCCTATGATGGCCCGGGTCGGGGAACTGATCTGGCTTATGCTCTTGCCCTCGATGGCTCCGGCAATGTCTACGTCGGCGGCACAAGTTACGGCGCCCGAACGAATGAAGATTACGTCGTGGTGAAATACGATGCCGCTGGACATGAGCAATGGGCGGCCCGTTATAATGGGGAGACCACGAATCGGGACGATTTCTTTGACTTCACTGTAGATGACTTGGGAAGTGCTTATGTGACTGGAATGAGTGAAGGTCATGGCCAACTGAGAATGGTTACCGTCAAGTTCAATCGTTCGGGAACGCTAGAATGGGTCCAAACCTATGATGGGCCGGGCAGCCAGCAGGCTCTTGGAATTGCCATTGGCGTTGATCGAACTGGCAATGCCATCGTGACGGGATACAACGCCGGTGCCAGCGATGATTATACCACGATCAAATACAGTCCCATGGGCGACGAGCTTTGGGTTCGACTCTATGATGGCCCCGGCCAGGGGCAAGATCGCGCAACGGCGTTGGCGATCGATGCGGATGGCAATGCTCATGTTACCGGTGAAAGCCGTGGTGCCGGCACCGGCAAAGATTATGCGACCATCAAATACGACGGCGACGGCGCCGAACTGTGGGTCGCGCGACACAACGGGGCGGGGTCGGCCAGTTCTTTCAACTGTGCCTACGACATTGCGGTGGATAATCTGAGCAACGTTTACGTCACGGGTGTCAGCCGGGGAGCAAGGACCTCCTATGACTTTCTCACCGTGAAGTACAACTTCGCCGGCGAATTGCAGTGGCTGACTCGTTACAACGGCCCGGCCAACGGCGTTGACAGTCCTTCCTTTTTGAAGCTTGATGAGCAGGGAAATGTCTATGTCGCCGGCTGGAGTTACGGAGTGGGCACCTCAGTTGATTACGTGGTCGTCAAATACGACAATGGCGGTGTTGAGCAATGGAGCGCTCGTTACAACGGCCCGGGAATTGGGCAGGACTTCATCAATGCGCTCGCCGTCGATGAACAAGGGAATGTCTATGTTACGGGATCGAGTCTTGGAACTGATCAAAACACCGATTTTGCCACGATCAAATACAACGCTGCCGGTGAAGAACGGTGGGTGGCGCGATATAGCGGACAGGCACAGTCCTCTTCCGACGTGGCATATGATCTTGCCGTAAATTGCCTCCGGGGAAGTCATCGTGACCGGCAGCAGCTTGGAGCTGGATACCGGCTTCGATTTCACCACGATAAAATACGATCGTGACGGCGTGGAACGGTGGCGTTCGCATTACAACGGCTCCGGCAGGTCTGCCGACCATGCCTATGCGCTGGCGCTTGACGCCGCCGGCAATATTTACGTGACGGGCTTCAATGCGACCGTCAAATACAACAGTGCGGGCGTGCAACAATGGGCGGCATCTTCGCAAAGTTTGACCGAAGGCGGCAAATTCATTCGCCTGGACAGAGCCGGGAATGTCTACGTGCTCGGCCAAGGGCGAAGTGCGCCGGGAGTTTTGGGATTGGACTACCTGCTGGTGAAATTCAACAGTACCGGCATCGAGCAATGGCATGCTCGCTATGACGGCCCCGGCAAATCCCTCGAGGAACCGAGCGACATGGCTTTGGATGAACGAGGATACGTTTATGTGACCGGCAAGAGCGTCGGCTCGGGCACCTCGGATGATTTTGCAACGATCAAATATGACAGCGCCGGCGATATGAGGTGGATGGTTCGCTTCAACAGCTCGGCCAATGCTTCTGATCGAGCAACCGCCCTCGCCGTTGACGCACACGGCGGAGTCTACGTAACGGGCTGCAGCGGCGCTCCGAGCCGGGCTGCCTATGTCACGATCAAATACCTTCAAGCTGGGATCGTCTCCGTTGTGGAAAGAAAGGACTTGACGATCATGAGCTATCTACTCTCGCAAAACTTTCCCAATCCCTTCAATCCCGAAACGAAAATCGTCTTTGAAGTGCCGCCCTTGGCGCACAAACAACGTTCACTCATTAAGATCTACGACCTGCTTGGCCGGCTGGTGGCGGTGCTGTTCGACCGCGAAGCCGCGCCGGGACGCTATGAAGTGGTGTGGAACGGCAAAGATCTGCGCGGGCACGAGGTGCCGAGCGGAATCTACATCTATCGCCTGCAGGCCGGCCAGGTGGAGGTGGCCAAGCGGATGCTGCTGGTGCGATAAGGACATTTGGCCTCTACGCTCCTTGCTTGACAAGGGGCAAGATTTTA
>JBBIKM010000051.1:0-24025 GCA_037445455.1 bacterium
AGGCAAGTAGTTGGAGAAATTTTTTGCCTTTGGGGAAAAGTTAGTGACATTGGGCTGGAAGCCTGCACTACTTCGCTCGTAACTGAGGGATTACGAGCAGACAACACTCTGCGCAGGCGTTTTCATCGGCGAGGCTGTGGTCCCTGATTTTCTTGAAACGGCATGGTTGCCTCACAAGCAAGAGAACCCTGCCGCCGGAGGGATGCATGCCAAGTAATGCAATCTGGCAGCGCTTCTTGTTTGCAGGACGAGTCGCTGCCCTTGTCATCCCACCTGTGGTTCAACCTTCACGCCGCAGGCAAGCCAGAACGAACGATTGGGTTGTTTCCACCTTTGGGCGGCTTCCGCGTGGTGGTGGCGGCGAATCGTTGGCATCCTTGCGAAGATTTCCTTGCGGAACGGCAGGGTGCAGTATCGTGGGGAAGATCTGGTGAGGAACTTGGTGAGGTGCCCAAGACTTCATTGGGCCTCTTCGGGATGACAGAAGGCAGTCATTGACGCTGCTGATTTCACCGCATCACCTTGCCGCCGTCAATCACGATGGTCTGGCCGGTGATGAAGCCCGCCAATTCAGAGGCCAAAAAGAGAATCGTGCCGGCCACTTCTTCCGGCTTGCCCCAGCGGCCCATGGGCGCCTCCTGCGCCAGCGTCTCGCGCTGCGCCGGGCTGAGTTTTTCATACCAGCCGCTGGCAATGTTGCCGGGCGCCACGGCATTGGCGCGAATGCCGTACTTGCCGTATTCCAGCGCCAAATCGTGCATCAATCCCAGCACCGCCGCTTTGGCTTCGGTGTAAGGCGTGCCGCGATAGCCCACCAGCGCCGGCGTGGAGCTGACAAAGATCAACACGCCGCGCCGCTGTGCGACCATGAGCTTGAGGGCCTCCCGGCTGCAATAGCGCGCGCCGTCCAGGTCCACGGCGCGCACGCGCTGAAACCATTGCTCGCTCTCACGCTCGCCCATTTTGTGCAACGGCGTGTGCCACAATTCCTCCACCAGGGGATAGCCGGCATTGCAAACCAAAACCTCCAGCCGGCCGTTGCTCCATTCCCGCAAATGCGCGAACATTTCGCCGACTGCCTGCGCCTCCGCGACATCGGCGGGCAGCGCCAGAGTGGCGACGCCATGGCGCGCCGCCAATTCACCGGCGACCGCCTGCGCCTCCGCCGCCGAGCGGCTGTTGACGGCAACGCGGGCACCGCACTGCGCGAACATGCTGGCGACGAGGCGGCCGGTGCCGCGCGTTCCGCCCGTGACCAGCACCACGGCCTCGCGCAAGCCCGGCAGGTGCAAATGCTCGAAGGGTGAAAATAGCGCGTTCATGGCGCCTCTCGGTTTGGCAGAGTTGGCAGAGCCGGAAGTGAAAATCACGTAAAGCGGCGCGCGGCTCAGATCAGCTTGTTGATCGCCGCCATGGCCTTGTCATAGTCGGGATGCTGGCCAATCTCCGGAACGTACTCGACATGCTGCACAATGCCGTTGCGGTCGACGACAAAAATCGCGCGCGACAGCACGCGAATTTCCTTGACCAGCGTGCCGTAGGCCAGGCCAAAACTGGTGTCGAGATGATCCGCGTAGGTTTTGACATTCTGCACGCCGGCGTTGCCGCACCAGATCGCCTGCGAGCACGGCAAGTCCGTGCTGATGGTGAAGAACCGGGCGGCCTCGCCCAGCTTGCCGGCCTCTTGATTGAACCGCCGGATTTCCGCATCGCACACGCCGGTGTTGACCGACAGAATGGAGGAAATCAAAGTGGGCTTGCCGCCCAGACTCTCGAAACGAACCGTGCTCCAATCATTGCCGATCACTGTGAAAGCCGGCGCGCGGTCGCCGACTTTGATTTCCCTGCCCACCAAAGTAAGAGACCTCCCTCCAAGAGTGACTGCGCCCTTGCGTTCCATTGCCATGGTTGCTCCATTGGTCAAATTGAAATGCATCTTCAGATGAAATCCCGTAATGGCGGCAATATAGAACTCCCGGCTAGTGAAAGCAAGGCTTGATTGCGGCAGGCGGCTCAGGAGCGCGGTTGGTTCAGATCCCGCCAGTCGAGAAATTGCCCGCGCGCCAGCGGCTGGCAAGTCGGGCAAAAAAAGGCATCATGTCCCAGCACGCCGGCACGCCGGATTTTGCTGCCGCACCTGGGGCAGGGCTGATCTTTGCGATTCCGTACCTGCATATGCTCGCGCACCTTCACGTCCAAGGCGGGCTGGGCGGCTGCCACTGCATCAATGCCCCATTGCATGACCGCGCGAATGCTGTGATACAGCCGCGTGATCTCCTCGTCACGCAATTGCGGGCAGAACGTCTTGGGATGAATGCCGGCGTGAAACAGAATCTCATCCGCGTAGGCGTTGCCGATGCAGCTCACGATTTTCTGATCCAGCAGCAGCACGCGCACCTGCTTGCGGCTGCGCTTCACGTGTTGATGAAAGTATGCCGGTGAAAACGCCTCCGACAGGAGATCCGGCCCCTGGTCCGGAAAGCGCGGAATTTGCTGATAAGCCCCGGCCGCCGTCAGGTAGATCTTGCCCATCTTCTTGTCATCGAGGTAATGCAGGCGGCAGTGGCTCGGCTCACAAGCCAGGGTCACGGCGCAGCTTGCCGGCGGTTTGGTGTCGTCGCAGCACCATTGCAGCCGGCCGGCGAGCATGGGATGCAGGATCAGTTCTTTTTCTCCTGACAGGCTGAAGACCAGGAAGGGCCCGTGGCGCCGCACCGCCGTGCAAGTGCGGCCGGTGAGCGTCTGCGCAAAATCCGCGGGGAGCAGCATGCGTACCACCACCGGCTCGTGAATGTCGACGGCGGCGAAATGCTGGCCGACCAGCAACGGCTGCAAGCGTTTTTCCAAATAGACGAGATCAGGCAGCTCGGGCATGCTTTTTCTCCACGATGGGAAATGGGTATGGCGAGAGGTCAGGCCGCAGAATCAAGACAACAGGCCACCCTTCTGGTTGTGCGGTGCAGCATTGGCGGGCATGAAACGGCGATTGCATAATTCCGGTTTTCTGCTATCTTCTTGCTGCAGCCAGCCGCGGGAGCACGGCGGTGCCGGCGACGATTTGAGTCACGCGACCGGGCCGCGCAGCAGGATTCTTTCGGCGTGCGGCGTGAACGCGTGCGAATATAGCGCGAAGCCGTGTGGGGCGCAAGCGTGAATTCCTCACTTCAACCCAGCGGGAGCGAAGATATGAGAAGACTCGGGAGAAGAGCGGGCGTGCTGGTGAGCCTGTGCGTCGTACTCGCCGGCGTGGCGGTGGCACAAAGCGATTCCACCGCACTGCAGCCGACCACGGACAACGGGGAATGGTTCATTTTGAAAAAGGAAGACCTCGCTGGCGGCACGCATCACACGCGCCATGCCGAGATTTTTGGAAAGTACGTCACCGGCTACAATGCCTGGGTGTTGCAGGCCATCGACAAAGTGCAGGCCACTGCGCTCGACGGCGGCGGTTATTTCACCGGCATCAAAGCCGTGCCCACCGAGTCCCCCGTCGGCTATGCGCTCACGCTGTTCGGCAAGCCGCTGCTGGCACCACCGCGGACCACGAGTTATTGCAGCGGCGCCACCTATGCCGCCTTCATCGAACAGTTGAATCTGATGCTGCCGCAAGCCGCCCACAAGCTCACGCCGGAGCGGCTGGAAGCATTGCGCATGCAGGAGCCCGATGGCGGCCGCCGGGAAGACACGATCAAGTTTTGGGGCAAATGGAACGATGACGGTTTTGGCAACCATTACGCCCTGGTGCAGTACTCGCAGATGGGCACCGAAATCAAGCCGCGCAACGCCCGGCCCGGTGACTTCATGAACATTTCCTGGAAGAAGGGTCTCGGCCACTCGGTGATTTTCCTGGGCTACTATCGCGATGAAGACGGCGCCAAGAATGTCGTCTATTGGTCGAGTCAGACGCGCACCAACGGGTTCGGCGATGAAGTCGTGCTGCTGGAGCGCATCAAGAACGTGAAGGTTGTCCGTCTTACTGCGCCGCAGAATTTGCTGAGCTTCGATGTCAACACGCCAGTGCAGCGCGACATTCCGGGCGACATCATCGACTGGTGAATCCCGCGCCTGCGTGCCGCCTCAACCCTCATGACTCTGAGAACGAAGCATGATGATCAATCTCGCCCCTCTGCTTCTGCTGTTGACCGGCTGGGCGTGCGCGGAGGATGCCAGGCCCGCGGTCCCGCCCCCGCCGGCCGCGATGCTGGCGGTTCCTGAAATCGCTGCTTACGATCTGGCGGCAAAGTCGCCAATGGTCGTCAAGCTGCCCAAGGATTTGCGCGAGATCTCCGGTTTGGCCTTCACCGAGGACGGCCGGCTGTTGTGCCACAATGACGAGGCCGGCATTGTGTTCGAAGTGGACTATCGCACGGGCAGGATCGTGAAGCGGTTCTATCTCGGCCGGTTGCTGGTGCGTGGCGATTTTGAAGGCATCGCGGCACGCCGGGACACCGTGTTTCTGGTCGATGCCGGCGGCACCGTCTATCGCTTCCGCAACGTACAAGACGGGCAGCATGCCGAGTATCAACGCCTCGCAACGCCATTGCATCTGCGCAATGATGTCGAGGGATTGACCTACGATCCTGAAACCGATTGCCTGTTGCTGGCCTGCAAGGGCGAACCGGGCAGCGGCTTGAGCAACACCAGCAAAGCAGTCTATGCGTTCTCGCTCAAGACGCGGCGGCTGGAGGCCAGGCCGCGATTTCTGCTTGCGCTGCCGGAAATCCTGCCGCACACCGGCGGCAAGGAATTCAATCCCTCGGCGATTGAACGACATCCCCTCACCGGCAATTTCTTCGTCCTGGCTTTCAACGGCATGGCGATCATCGAATTGGATCGCACCGGCAGGCTGCTGGGCGTGACGAAACTGCCCAAGTCCGTGCACTCGCAGCCGGAAGGCCTGGCGATTGCGCGGGATGGCACCTTGCTCATCGCGAACGAAGGTCAAAAAAAGGCGGGAACGTTGGTGATTTATTCCCCCAAAATTCACTAACCAAACTTTCACTACTATGGACGTCACCTATAAGACTTTTCAGAAAGAAGTGCTGGCCGCCAGCCACCAGACTCCGGTGCTGGTCGACTTTTGGGCGGAGTGGTGCGGGCCCTGCCGCATCATCGGCCCGGTGCTGGAGAAACTGGCGCAGGAAGCGCAGGGCAAATGGCGATTGGTGAAAGTCAACACCGACCGGGAGCCGGAACTGGCGCAACAATTCAGAATACAGAGCATTCCGGCGGTGAAACTGTTTTTCGAAGGCAAGATGATCGCGGAGTTTCTCGGGGCGCTGCCGGAACGCGAAGTGCGGCGCTGGCTCGAACAGAATATTCCGAGCGCGGCCAGGCGCGAACTCGAAAGCGCGCGTGCGGCGCTGCAAAGCGGTGATCACGCCACCGCGCGCATGCGGCTGGAAAGCGTGCTGAAATCCGATCCGCAGAATGTGGAAGCGCGTGTCTTGTTGGCCGGCCTGTGGGTGGCCAGCGACCTCGACAAGGCGCACGAGCTGGTGCGGGACATTCCCGAAGGCACGCCCTTCTCAAACAAGATTGAAGCCATTCAAACGCTGCACCGGCTGTCGCATCTTCCGGAAAGCGGTGGTGAACCGGCAGCCGACTGGCAGCTTTACCGCCAGGGCATCGCGGCCTTTCGCGCAGGAAATTATGCCGGCGCTTTGGAAGCCTGGATCGAGATCGTCGGCCGCAACCGCCGGCTCGATGAGGATGGCGCGCGCAGGGCTTGCGTGGCCTTGTTCACGCTGCTCGGCTCCGAGCATGAAATCACGCGAATGTATCATCGCCGCTTCACCTCAGCGCTCTATTGAGCGTGACGGCTTGCGCAGCCGTGTCTCCGTTTGGTGGAATGCCTTCGGCATCAGCCGGGGGCATTCTTTTTTGCAGATCTGTGGGGACGCTGCCGTCTTTCTCATTCTGGCAGTGGCGTTTCGCCCCCCTGCCGGCTCTCAGCGCGGCAAAACCACAATGCCCGTGGGATCAGCCTCGACCTCGATGGTCTTGATGACTTGAAAGGTGCGCGTGTCAATCACCTGCACGTTTCCGGGCGTGCTACCCTCGCTGCTGGGATGATGCGCCGGATAGTCACCCTCGAGATTCTCGTTGGTCACATAGGCAAAGCGCCCGTCACGCGTGAAGGCAACGCCGTGCGGATTGGCAAAACCGGGCGCTGTGATGGTGGTTTCAACTTGATTATCCGCCACGCGGATGACGGTAACGTCGTTGGAGCCTTGATTGCAGACATAAACCTGTTTGCCGTCGGGCGTCACCTCGAGCAGAAATGGCCTTTTGCCGACCGCGATCGTTGCAATGACGTTGCGGCCGGCGGTGTCGATCACCCGCACTTGATCCGCGGCAAAACAGGTTACATAGGCCAGGCGATCGTCCGGCGTGAGCGCGATCTGCAGCGGCTGATAAAGGGACGATTGCACCGGGTTCACGTCCGGCGCGAGCAGCACCGGGCCAAGTTCTTCATGGGTGTCCGTGCGAATGATCGAAATGCTGTCGGAGAGATAGTTGGTGACGTACAGCAGCAGGCCGTCGCGACTCAACGCCAAACCATGAGGGGCAAGCCCGACGCGCAGTTCGCGCAGCACGGTCATGGTGTGGGTGTCGATCACCTGCACGCTGCGGCCATTGCTGAGAACTTCCCAATTGCTGACATAGGCGCGGCTGCCGTCCGGGCTGACCACGACATTGGCCGGCGAGCGGCCGGCGCGGACTTTACCGGCGAGCGTGTCGGTGGCAACCTCGAACTTCCACACTTCGCCTTTGTCAATGAGCGTGACGTACCAGTACTTGCTTTGCGCATCGACAAACAGGTTGTGCGGCACGTCCAGGCGGGGCGAATCGCCGACCGGAAGCAAGCGCGCGACCAGGTTGTGTGGCGTGGAAATCACCGCGACCAGGTCGTTGCCCTGGTTGGTGACATAGGCCTTTTCCGTGATGCCCTCGAAAGGCCGCACGCCAGCGTCGTTGCGCGCGCCCTCATCGATCCAGCGCGCCACGAAATCGACGGTCCTGCTCGACAAAGTATCCCGGCCGAGCGGCATGCGCGGGCTGGCGAGGCCGCGCAGATGTTCGATCATGTGGCTGTGCTCCGAATTGCCCGAGATCACCACCTCGCCGAAACGCGAGCCGGCCATTACCTTCTCCCAGGAATCGAGCTGCAAGCCGGCGGCGCGATCGACCGAGTTGTGGCAACTGGCTGACATGCACTTCTGGGTGAAGATCGGCTGCACATGTTGGGAATAGACAATCCGGTCGATTTTTGAGTAGTCAATCTGCTCGACGTCGGGCAGGGGCCCGGCAATTTCATGCTGGCAGCCAAGGGTGAGGGCCAGTCCAACAGCAGCGGCAAGGCACAGGCAGGGCAACAGAAGCTTCATGTACGAATCCTTTTTGGTGCGCGCGACAAAGACGATTCGAAGTGGCAAAAAGATATTGAAACTGGAACTGCAATCCAATAACTTCGGCGTCCGCAATGGTGAGGGGTGTGCACCATCCCGTGGTGAGTCCCGTCCGCTGGCGACGGTTGCCTTGGCGAGGGCATGCGGCGTTGACTCAGAATCTGCCACATCAAACGAAATCGAAGTGAGTGATGCTTCCCGTCGTGCTGGCTTATCATCAGGTTGGTGGCCGCAAAACCCTGGGCGTCACCTGGCTGACCGCGGCGCAATTCGAGCGCCAGATGGCCTGGCTGGCGGAGGCGGGTTATCGCACGGCCTCGCTCTCCGCATGCTTGCAGCAGAGTGGCGCGCCGCCGGACCGCACGATTGTGCTCACGTTTGACGACGGCCTGCGTGGTTTGATCAAGCACGCCCTGCCGATTCTCGAGCGCTTCGGCTTCACGGCGACCGTCTATCCGGTGGCCGGCTATGTGGGCGCTGAGAATCGTTGGGATGTGAATTTCTTCGGGCGCCGCAACCAGCACCTCGCCTGGCATGAGCTGCGTGAGCTGCAGGCACGCGGCTGGGAGATCGGCAGCCACTCGCTGCGCCATGCTTATCTGCCGGCGCTGCCGGAGACCGCTTTGTTCGAAGATCTGTTTCATTCCCGCCGGCTGCTCGAAGATCACCTGCAGATTCCGATTCGGCATTTGTCGCTGCCGTTTGGCCGTGGCAATGATCGCGTTTTTCTCGCGGCGCAGCGCGCCGGCTATGCGAGCGTGGCGTTGCTCGGCCCGCAACCGCGCGAGCTGCGGTGGGGGAACCCGCAGGCTGAAGCCGCGCCGCTGTGGTTGGTTCCACGCCGTGGCGTTTATTTGCATGATACGCTGCGCAGCTTGCAGCGCCGGGTGCAAGCACCGCTGGACTCCAAACGCGAGTATTGGCGCCAACGCACGATCAGTTTTTTTTCCAACGGCACGGTTTTGGTCAAAGCGCTGGGTGAAATGTTGCAGCCGGCATGCCGGCAGGCGCACGAGTGAAGCGATCTCCGGCGAGGTTATTGTGCTTTGCACAAGCAGACGGGTCTGCCATGCCATCCCTGGATTGCCGTCATTGGGGCGATCAGCTTTTCAAACTTGGAAAGAAATTCTGCCTTTTTTCCAACTGATGGAAGAACCCAACTGAGAAGCATGCCTCAACAGTTGGGTTCTTCTATCGGCTGGAAAATTCTTGTGCTGCCCGCAGGGCTGCAATTGTCAGCGAAGCTGACAATTGGGCTGGGCCGTAACAAGTGAAATCTTTGCAGGAAAACAACGATTCCGCCAACTGAGGGAAATATCCAACGGACAAGGCTTTTCAGTTGGGTTCCTCCCTCCTCTGGAGATTCTCTTTTTGATCGCGGCTTGTTTGCGTTGGGTCCTTGCAGGTTGAAGCATGGCAAGAAAGCAAGAACTTTCACGCAAAGCCGCCAAGGCAAAAAGGTACGCAGAAAAAAACTGTGTGAGCTTTGCGTTTTTGGGTGTCGTTTTTGCTTTTTGATGGCGGCTCGTCCACGTTGGCAGGAATGCGTTTTCAATGCAGCGCCGTGCGCAATTTCAGAGAAATGCGTCCAGCGGGACATTCTCCTCTTGCTCTTGCAGGCGTCAATAATTGCCGGCAGGGAGGATAGCGAGGGGGAACAGCTCAGAGGTGCAGCGCCAGATTGGCATTTCGGGGCAAGGCCCGATAGATCGCTTTGGCGTCGTCGCGGTGGAGTTCGAGCGCAATCCAGAAGCGATGCTCGGGCAGCCGGCGCTGGGCCAGCGAGTCGACCGTGGCGGCCGCGGTATTCCACGTGCGTTGTGTCTCATACCACAACTTCTGCAAACGTCCCTCCCAGGATGGTGTCTGTTCCTGCTCCACAACGATGGTGAGATTGCGGTCGAATTCCCAGGTGAAGTGCACATCGCGGTCTTCGATCGGGATCTCGGTTTTGCGCTGCTCGGCTTCGATGGTATCCTTGGGTGCCTCGATGATGCGGATCGGCGCTTTGGGCAGGGTGGCCAGCTCGCGCTGCAGGATGAACGGGCCGGCCAGCCACTGGCGCAGCCGGCCCTTGGCAGCCAGGTGATCCAGAGCGTCGCTGCGGTCATAGCGGATGATCTTGGATTGCCGTATTGGCACGCCCTTGACTTCCAGGATGATGAGGCTGTCACTGAGGTTGATCACCAGCCCGATGGAATCGCTCTTGCTCATTTGATGCCGCACCTGCCAGAATGCTTCCTCGACGGCCAGCGCCAGGCGTTTTTCAGCCAGCGCCTGTTTTTCCGCCTCGTCTTCCGGTTCTTTGAGATGCTGATGGTTGGAGGAGTCCACCGCGGCTGGTTTTGCCGGTGCAGCTTCGAAGGCAAGCTGGCGAACAGGCAGGGCCACCACGAGCACAAACAGCGCCAGGGGCAGCGGCAGCAGAAACAACAGGAAGAGGATCTGCGCCTTGCGATTGCCGGCGAGCAGGCGCAGCAACGGCAGGAAGGGTTTGCGCAACAGGAGTCTGATCTTGTGCAAAACGTCAGGCATGAGCCGTCATCTCATTTGCATCACATGATTCAATAAATGAAAACCTTCGAGCCGAGCTCCAACTTCTGATAGACTATGCGCAGATCGTCATCGCCCAACCGCACGCAGCCGTGCGTGACCGGCATGCCGAGCAGGCGTTGATACAGCGTGCCGTGAATGAGATAGCCGTTGCCGAAGGCCAGGGCATAATCGCCGAGCACGCCGCGCTCGAATCTTTCCGGCGAGTTGGGCGGCGGCACCGGCCGGCCTTCTTCGATGAAAGCCCAGTCCGGCATGCGCCAAACGGGATTTTTGACCTTGCCTTGAATGCGAAACATGCCGCGGGGTGTGGAAAAGATCCACTGCCGGTCATCCTGCGCCTTCAGTAACACGTAGCTGCCGGTGGAGCAGATGCCTTCATGCAGCAGTTTCTTGCCGGACATGACATAGATGCGATTGCCGGAGGAATTGACAATGACGTAAGGCTGGCGCGGCACCAGGGCTTCCATGCGGCGCTGCAAACTGGCAATGCGTTTGCCGGCCTGCTGCACTTCGCGTTGCAGTTGGGCAATATCCATGTTGCGCGTTTCGAGGGAGAATTGCGATTCCGGCAAAATCGCAAACAGCCACTCCCGCAGCACCGGCGCAGCGAAGAGTATCACCAATGTGAACAGGATTCCCGTGAGCAGGCCGCAGGCGGCGGCGCGCAATCCCGGCATCGCAGGCGGCAGAGTGCGGCCTGCCTCCAGTTGCTGACTGGCTGCAGGCGGTGCCGGCTGTGCTTCCGATGGCAAGGCGGCGGCGGGTTCTGCGCTCGGCGGGCGATTGTTCGCGCCCGTGTCGTTTTGTGAAGTTTGCTCAGACGTCATCATGGCGTGCACCCGGGGAAGTGAAGCGAGTCGGGACGGTGCGCACAAATGCCGCTGGCGGCGCGCGGTGTCCCCGTTGTCGGGGAATGGTGTGCGGCGCGGTTAGTGTAGTGTGTTGCCATTCGTGGGCAGACCTTTGAGCGAACCAACGATGGTTACCGGCGTGCCGATCTCGGCGAGGTCATACAGCTCGTCCATGTAGGCATTCTCCAGGGCGACGCAACCGGCGGTCCAGTTCGCGCCCTTGCCGCCATGGCCGTGGATTTCAATCAAGCCGCCGATGGTGGCATAACGTGAGAGTTCACCGCGCTTGCGGGCCTCCAGAAATTTCTGCTGGTCTTCGCTGTTGGGATAATCGATCTGGAGTGCTTTATAGTAAATGGTATCGCGGTTGGCTTTTTTCTTGATGATGCGATAGCGGCCCTCGGGGGTGGCATTGTCTCCGCGCTGGCGTTTGTGGCCGAGCCATCGTGGACCAAGCTCAACTGGATACTCGGCGCGCAGTTGGCCGCCCTGGTAAAGGTAGCATTTGTGCGCCATCTTGTCGACCACGAGGGCAACACTGTCGCTGGCCGCCGACCAGGCGATGGTCTCGGCGGCCCAGCGCTTCCACTCCGGCACCTGGCGCAGATAGCTTTCCAGTGTGGCCTTGGTGGTGCTCCAGGCGCCGTTCACCAGCGGTTCAGCCGCCTGCAATTTGGCTTTGGCCGTAAGGTAGTCCCGGCGCCAGTGGGCAAACTGGCTTTCCAACACCATCAGCTCGCTGGCCACGAATTTTTGCCAAAGCGCCTTGTTGACCGGAATGCGCCGGGATTGTTCGCGAAATTCTTCCACTGTTTGTTGCAGGCGCGCGATGCCGAAGGTGGTGAGCAGTTCCAAAGAATCGCGCCGTGCCACGGCCAGCCGGCCGGCAATGCGGCCGCAGAGCTTGGCGTTCTCCGCCAGTTGCACGGTGGCGCGAAAATCGCGGTTCCAAAACCATTTGCGGTTTTCGGCGTGCCAGGCGTTTCGGGCCTGTTCGAGGTAGGTTTCCGCCTGGCGAAAAACCTCCGGGGCGTAGCTGGCGGCTTCCTGGCGGCGCGCCTCACTCACGGCCAGCCAGGCTTCTTCGAACGGCTGGGAGGGCGTCTGCTCGTATGAAGGAATACCGACAATGAAACTGGTGAGCACAACAACAAGGGCGCCGGCGGCTGTCATGGCGCGCGCACGGCTCTGCGGGAGCCTGATTCTCTTCATCAGCTCGACCACATGTCCTGATAAATTCCGGCTCCTCGTCCTGAGCGTTTCAGCGATATGGCTGCGGAGAATCTGAAAAGTCATGGGGAAGGAAATGAGAATCCAAATAGAAAACCTCGGCCAGTGAGGTGTGTTCGTGCCCAGGGCGCGAGCAGCACTTCACCGGTCGAGGCGGAAAAGGGCAATTGACAGAGATGATCGGTTAGCTGCGCGAACCCATCTTCTTGCCGATCGCGTTCTCCAATTCCTGGATCACCGAGTCGATCTTGCTCATCGCAGCCTGCACTTTGTCGCGGGCCGTCAGATAATCGTTGCTCGTCATCGCGTTTTGGGCTTCGCTCAAGCCGGCTTCCACGGCATTGATGTCAGCCTGAATCATCTCCAGCGCCGCGCGGCCTTCTTTGCCCTTGGGGGCTTTGGCCATCAGCTTCTTGGCCGCCTCAATCTTCGGCGTCAGTTGCGCCATCAAGGTGTCGGCTTCCGCGCGAACTGCTTCTTTGTTGGTGGCAGCCGCATCGGAGGCGGACTTGAAGGCGGCAATCGCAGAGTTCAGCAGGGCGGTGGCGCGGTCATAATTGCGCAGCAGCGCGAACTTCGAATTCTGTTGTTCCACCTCAGCTTGGGCGGCGCTCAAAGAGTCTTTCGCGGCATTGAACAAGTCCGTCGCGTAGCGATTTGCCTCTGCGGTTTGGGCCGCTTGCATGGCCGCGTCGGCGTCTGCCAGCAATTGTTGGGGTGCCTCTTTGCATCCCATGACGAACAGCAGAACCACGATGCCGAGAGAACTCAACAGCGTCTTGGCCTTCATAGAAGATACCTCCTAAAAGTTAATAAAATGTGGAAGAAGCTCATGGGTCCAACTCACAAACCTCCGCAGCCCGGCAGGCCGGTGCAATCTGGGACCCGCAATTGCCACCAGCCGGACCGCCGTTCTTGCTGTCGGCGCACGCGGACCCTCACGTGCGGGCGCTGCCGCCGCCAACAAGGCCGGTGCTTTCGTCAGGTGCGCAGAAGACCGGTGGTCTCCATCAAGCAAATGCCGGGATTAGGGTCATCCTGTGGAAGAGTCGTCGCCTGGTGAAGCGACCACCAAGAATAGGGGAGGTTGAAGTGCAATGCGCAAACTCTTCTGCTACGGCTTTTTCCTCACAACTCCGGACAACTTGGCTTGGCGGCTTTTCAAATTGGCGATGAATCTAAACAAAAGAAAACTAAAAAGCAAGTGGCATGACGCAAGGCCGCAAAACACCCTCGCGCACGCCACTCTTTAAGACCAGATCTGATCGCGGCGGCAGGGCAGAGATGAGCTTCTAACTGTCTGAAATTGCAAGAGGTGCAGCCGGCGGCGGAGTGGCTTTTTTTGGCGCCGGCCCGTGGCATGCCGAGGCGGGCTTATTCGAAATCTCGCTGCAGATATTTCTCCAGTTCGAGATGATCCTCGGTGCGCTCCTGGATCTTGCGCACCAGCTTTTCATTGAATTCGCGCGCCATGTGGTGCCCCGCGATCTTCAACAACTGATTCAGTGCGATGACCTCGGCGATGACCGTGATGTTCTTGCCGGGGAAGATCGGCAGCTTGACGTAGGGGATCTCGACTTCGAGAATCGTCGTTCTTTGCTCATCGATGCCGATGCGGTCGTAATCCTCCTTGCTGTCCCATTCTTCAAGGTGGACTTCGACTTCGATGCGTTTTTGTGCGCGAATCGAGCGGATGCCGAAGATGCTGCGCACGTCGATGATGCCCAGACCGCGGATTTCCATATGATGTTGCAACAACTCCGAGCCCTGGCCGATTAAAATTCCTGCGGCTTTGCGGCTGATCTGCACGACGTCATCGGCCACCAGCCGGTGCCCGCGTTCCACCAAATCCAGCGCGATTTCGCTCTTGCCGATGCCGCTGCGCCCGGTGAACAACACGCCGATGCCGTACACGTCCACCAGCGAGCCGTGCACCGTGATCTTGGGCGCGAACTTTTCATCGAGGTATTCGCTCAGCAGGTGGGTCAGCTTCGTGGTCTTCAGGTGCGTGCGAAAGACGGAGATGCCGCGCTTGTTGGCGAGCTCAACCAGCTCGTGATGCGGAGGGTTGTTGTCGGTGACGATGAGACAGGGAATGTCGAAATTCAGCACCGGCTTGAGCGCCTTCAGCCGTTCGTGCGGCGTAAGTTCATCGAGATAGCGCAACTCGGTGTTGCCCAGAATCTGCACGCGGTCATAGGTGAAAACCTTGGTGAAGCCCGAGAGCGCCAGGCCGGGCCGGTGCAAGTCGGCGTCCTTGATCACGCGCCGGAAGCTGTAGGTGCCGTTGACGATCTCGAGCGCCAGGCGCGAATGTGTTTCGTTGTACAACGTTCCGACTGTGAGGTTTTCCATCAGAGGACTCCTGCTCCCATCACTTTTCTTGCGACGGCTGGTGAGCGGCCGGCGGCCATAGCCGGCCTCATGCGAAGCTGCCCGGCGGTTGGCCGGGCAGCTCGGTGAAATGCCTTCTCCGTTACATTGCGGCGACGCGTCTTTCCGTGAATTCCCGTTCCGCCTTGCTGTTGCTGCGTTTGTGCAAACGACCCTTGTATTTCTTCAGTTGCCGTTCCAGCTTGTCCACGGCCAGCGTGATCGACTTTCGGATGTTCTCACTTTTCTCCGTCGCCGCCAGCTTTTGCCCATACACCTTGACCAAAATTTCAGCCACCTGCGTTTGCTTCTCCCACGAGAGAATCACTTCTCCTTCGATGATGCCGTCATAGTATTTCTCCAATCGAGCAACTTCCTGTCTGGTGAAAGCCTTGAGGGGCTCAGGCGCGGTGAAATGGCGGGCCGTGATGTGGAGTTTCATTGCAACCTCCTTGGGGTTGGGGTTCGAGGAGAAAAAACGACCTCTGAACGTGGATTGAATGCACTGTCCTGTCATCCCGTAGGGGTGAGTGCAGGCAGGAACTTCATGAATTCTGACTTGGGAAAGGCCTCCTTTTGATTGACCAGTCTGCTTCCGGCTTTTTAGACGAATCTTGCCGCCAAAGAGTTGTACCGCAATTATGGCTTCGGCTCCCGCCCCTCAGCAAGCTTCTCCGGCACCGTCATTGCGGCGCGCGGATGCGCCAGTTGATAAACCCGCTGCAGCCGCTCGGCGGTCACATGGGTGTAGATTTGCGTCGTGCTCAAGCTGGAATGGCCGAGCAATTCCTTCACCGCCATCAAGTCGGCGCCGGCATCCAGCAGATGGGTTGCAAAGCTGTGACGCAACACGTGAGGATGCGCCTTGTCGCGGCCCGTCACCTGCGTGAGGTAATGCCGCACGGTTTTGTAAACCTGGGCGGCTGACATGCGCCGGCCACGAAAATCGAGGAAGAGTGCCTCGCTGTCTTTGGGCTCAACCATCGCCTCGCGCACCCGCAGCCATTCCAGCAGCGCCAGCCGCAACGCGCGCCCCATCGGCACCACCCGTTCCCGGGCGCGCTTGCCGAGCACGCGGATCTGTTGATTGGCGAAATCAAGAGCCGTCACATTGAGATCGACCAGTTCCTGACGCCGCAACCCGCTGCCATAGAACATCTCCAAAATCGCGCGGTCGCGCACACCCTGCGGCGTCGCGATATTCGGCAGCCGCACCGCCTCGAGCAGCGTTGCCACGGGCAACAAGCGGGGCAGGCGCCGGGGTTTTTTCAGGGAAACCAGATTGGCAGTGGGGTTGTGCGGCAGGATGCCTTCGCGCACCAGGAACCCGAAAAAGAGCCGCACACTCACCAGCTTGCGGTTGATGGTAGCGGGCGCCAGCCCGGCGGCGGAGAGCGAACTCAGATATTGCCGTACGCCGGCCCGGCTGACTTCCACGCCGGCATTTAAGCTGCGCAAGAACTCGCCGAATTGCCGCAAATCTTGCTCGCGGGTTTCCAGGGTGCGCGGCGCAGCACGGCGCTCGGCACGCAGGTACAGCAGGAATCTCTCCAGCCAGCCGGCAAAGCTCTCAGCCGCCGGCGGCAGGCTCGAAGTAGTCTTCATCAGGAGCGGATTCCAGCTCATGTTTGCACTTCGGGCAACGGATGTGCAGGCCTTTGGCCTGGGTGTAGCGCTCTTCGGTGTAGGGATTGCCGCATGCCGGACAGGGATTCTTCACCGGCTTGTTCCAGGTAACAAAGTCACAATCCGGATAACGACTGCAGCCATAAAACGTCCGGCCGCGCTTGGAGCGGCGCTCGACCACCTGGCCGGTGCAGCCCTCTTTGGGGCACGCCATCCCGATGGGATAGGGCTTCGCCGTTTTACAGTCGGGATAGCCGCTGCAGGCAATGAAGCGGCCATAGCGGCCGACTTTCACCACCATCTCCTTGCCGCAGTTTCACCGGTGGCAACTTCCTGGCTGTCGAGCGGCCGGGTGAATTTGCAATCCGGGTAGCCGCTGCAGGCCATGAAGCGGCCGTTGCGACCCCAGCGAATGATCAAGGGGCGTTCGCATTTCGGGCAGCGCTCCTCAGTGGTCTCCTGCAGCTCGTCCTTGATGTCGTCCTTGCGTTCCTCGGCGGCCATCACGGCGCGGCTGAAGGGTTGATAGAATTCCTGCACGACTTCCAGGAAATCTTTCTTGCCGGTTTCGATCTTGTCGAGCTCGTCTTCCATGAACGCAGTGAACTCGACGTTGAAAATTTTGGGGAATTGCCGAATCAGGATGCGGTTCACCGTGCGGCCCAATTCCGTGGGTGTGAGCTGGCGGCCCTGTTTCTCGACGTATTTGCGCGCGGTGAGCGTGCTGATGATCATGGCATAAGTGCTCGGCCGGCCGATGCCCAGAGCATCCAGTTCCTTGATCAAGCTGCTCTCGCTGTAGCGCGCCGGCGGTTTGGTGAAATGCTGTTCTGGGTGCAGGTCGAGCAAGGTCAGCAGCTCTCCCACGGTGAGTTCGGTGGGCACGTTTGAGTTCTCGCCGTTCTCGTCCTCTTCGTCCTTGAAATCGTCGAACGCCTGCAAGAAGCCGCGAAACACGATGATGGAGCCGGCGACGCGCAGCAGACAGCGGCCGGCAGTAATGTCGATCGAGGTTTGCTCGTAGACCGCGGCTTCCATCTGGCTGGCAATGAAACGCTGCCAGATCAATTCGTAAAGCCGGTACTGCTCCTCAGTCAGGTATTTCTTGATGGCCCTGGGCGCGTATTGTGTGGCAGTCGGGCGAATGGCTTCGTGCGCGTCTTGCGCGCCGGCCTTGGCTTTGTATTTCGGCGGCGTCTTGGGCAGGTATTCCAAACCATAATCGCGCGCGATCAGTTCGCGCGCGGCCTGCACCGCTTCGTCGGCCACGCGAATCGAGTCGGTTCGCATGTAGGTAATCAAGCCGACGCTGCCTTCTTCGCCAAGCTCGATGCCTTCATACAGTTGCTGGGCGATCATCATGATGCGTTTGGCGGTAAAGCCCAGCCGCTTGGCGGCTTCCTGCTGCATGGTACTGGTGGTGAAGGGCGGGGCCGGCTGCCGGCTGATTTTCTTCTTGCGCAGGTCGGCGACTTTGAATTCCTGCCCGCGCAGCTCGGCGGCAATGGCCTGGGCTTCGCTCTCACTGTGCAGTTCCGGCTTCTGGCCGTCGATCTTGACGAGATTGGCGAGAAATGGCGCGGTTTTCTTGCCTTTCAGTTCCGCCGCAATCGTCCAGTATTCCTCCGGAACAAAGTGGTCAATGGCATCTTCCCGCTCACAGATGAGGCGGAGCGCCACAGACTGCACCCGGCCCGCGCTCAGGCCGCGAAAAATCGTGCGCCACAAGATCGGGCTGACTTGATAGCCCACCAGCCGGTCCACCACGCGCCGCGCCTTTTGCGCATCCACCAGGTTGTCGTCAATCGGCAGCGGCGACTTCAGCGCTTCCTTCACCGCCCGTTCAGTGATCTCATTGAACCGTACGCGCAGCACGTTCTCATTGCGCGCGGCGATTTCGTCGGCGAGGTGGCGCGCAATCGCCTCCCCCTCACGATCCGGATCGGTTGCAATGAAGACTTTGTCCACGTCCGCGGCTGCCTTGCGCAGTTCGGTCAGGATCTTGCCCTTGCCCCGAATGGTGATGTATTCCGGTTCGAAACTATCCTCGACCGCCACCGCCAGGCGTTGTTTGGGCAGATCTTTGATATGCCCGACCGACGATTTGACCGTATAGTCCTTGCCGAGAAACTTTCCGATGGTTTTGGTTTTTGCTACGGATTCTACAATGACTAATGCTTTTGCCATGATGAACCTTGTTACAGGCTGATTTGCGATTGCAATGAAACAAAAGACCGCAACTCCCTCCGCCGGTCGAGAGTCGTGAGAAGACGACGGGCTCTGGGCTTAAAACAGAAGGGTGGCCACGGGAGTGTGCAACAGTGGCGAGCGCCAGCACGCCGGCGACGAGACCACAGCGCTGCCGGCAGGCTGGGAGGAGTGCGGATGAGACGGGTTGGGCCGGCAGCCGCCGGCCCGCTGCTCACAATCAATGAATAACCGACTTGTCTTCGAACCAAACCATCGCCTTGTCATGGGAACCCTCCGCGTTGAACCAGTGACCAGCCACGAGGGTTTTGATGTCTGCCAGCGTAACCGTCGCGACGCCCGCCATCAAGGCCCGCTCGATAACGTGTTCGATCTCGAGGTCGTTCAACAGCCGCAGTTGCTTGAGCTGCAGCAGATAACCATAGGCCTCCGTGGAAATGATCGCGCGTTCGGCTTCGTGGAGAATGCGAACTGAGCCCGGGCGGGTTGAGCTGGCGGTATACAACAACTCTTCGGTTTCGCTGGGGTAGCGCTCGAACAACCAGGAGAAAGCAAAGCTAATTTCGGACTGCGAATATCCGCGCTGGAGGAGATCGCGGGAAATCAACTCGAGGCGCTCAGGATTGGACTTTTTGCCGCGGATTTCGGCCATAATATAGACCAAAATCTCAACGACGCGTTCGTTCATGCGAATGTTCCTCCAAGACCCCTCACTGCTCTTCCAAAAGTTGGCCGCAATCTAAGAAAAAAATCCCGAAAAGCAAGAGGTTTTGCGGTTTGTTAGCGAATATTAAACAGTTGACGCACAGCGCGGCGCCTCAGCCCCGAATCTCCTCGCGGCGCGCGCCGCCTGCCGGCCACCGCCCCCGGCCTCCCACTCACGCCTGCGCGCCGTGACACTTCTTGTACTTCTTGCCGCTGCCACAAGGGCAGGGGTCGTTTCGCCCAATCTTCTGTTCCACCACGATTGGCTGCGGCTTGCCGGCCTGTTGCGGCTGCGGCTGTGCGCCACCGCGCGAAGCGAAGCCCATGCCTTCGGTGGCATGATGCACCGTGGTCACCTGGGGAGGCATACGCCGCCGCACCGGCGGCGGTTCCGCCACTTGTGCCTTGATGACGAACTCCAGCACCTGCTCATCGATCTCAGCCAGCATCTCTTTGAACATGCGGAACCCCTCGCTCTTATACTCGATCAAGGGGTCCTTCTGCCCATAGGCGCGCAAGCCGATGCCCTCTTTCAATTGATCCATCTCATAGAGATGCTCGCGCCACTTCTCATCAATGGCGCGCAACATCGCGAAGCGCTCGAGCTGGCGCATGAGCCTGGGCGTCAGCATGGCTTCTTTGCGCTCAAACACCTCGACGGCGAGGCGGGTGAGTGCTTCGTTGAGATCTTCGCGTCCCAAACCCGGCTTGCTGCGCAAATCCGCGGGGATCGCCATTAAGAAGGTCTTCTGCAGTGCGTTTTGCAGGCTTTCCCAATCCCAATCGTCGGGGTGATCGCCGGTGGCGTAGAGGGAGACCTTGGCGGACACATACGACGCGATGATGTCCAGAATCTCCTCGCGCAGGTTTTCGCCGCGCAGGGCATTGCCGCGACGATCATACACCACCTCGCGCTGCTGGTTCATGACATCGTCATACTCGAGCAGATGCTTGCGGATGGAGAAGTTGTGGGCTTCCACCCGCTTCTGGGCGCGCTCGATCGAACGGGTCACCATGCGATGGGTGATCACCTCGCCCTCTTCCACGCCCAGGCGATCCATTACGGCGGCGATGCGCTCGGAGCCAAACAATCGCATGAGATCGTCTTCCAGCGACAGATAGAAGCGCGAGGAGCCCGGATCGCCCTGGCGGCCGGAGCGCCCGCGCAACTGCCGGTCGATGCGCCGCGATTCGTGCCGCTCGGTACCGATGATGTGCAAGCCGCACGGCACACTGTCATAGCACTTGTATTCCGCCAAATGCGGGCAGGCTTCCTGATTCGGCCTGGGCTGTACCAGCGCGCAATTGGGATGGGCGACCACGCCACGGCCCAGCTTGATGTCGGTGCCGCGCCCCGCCATGTTGGTGGCGATCGTCACCGCGCCCGGCTCGCCGGCGCGTTTCACGATGTTGGCCTCCTGTTCATGGTATTTGGCGTTCAGCACCTGGTGCGGAATGCCCCGGCGCTTGAGCATGCGCGACAGCGTTTCGGAGACTTCCACGCTGATGGTGCCGACCAGCACCGGTCGCCGTTTGCTGTGCATCTCGGCGATTTCGTTGATCACGGCATTGTATTTCTCCCGCCGCGTCTTGTAGATCTGATCCTCATAATCAATGCGGCGCACACGCTCGTTGGTCGGAATGACGACGACATCGAGTTTGTAGATTTCGAAGAATTCCGCCGACTCGGTTTCCGCCGTGCCGGTCATGCCGGCGAGCTTGTGATACATGCGGAAATAGTTCTGCAGCGTGATGGTCGCCAGCGTCTGCGTCTCTTCGCCCACGCGCACGCCCTCTTTGGCTTCGATGGCCTGGTGCAGGCCGTCGGAATAGCGCCGGCCGGGCATCAACCGGCCGGTGAATTCATCGACGATCAAGACCTTGCCTTCGTTGACCACGTACTCGACATCGCGCTCATACAGCGAATAGGCGCGCAGCAGTTGCGAGATGCTGTGCACGCGGTCGCTTTTCGCGGCATAATCTTCCTGCAGCCGCGCCTTGGCCTCCTCCTTTTGTGCCACCGTGAGATCGTCGCGCTGGTTGATCTCATGCAACTTCTCGCCCAGGTCGGGCAGCACGAACATTTCCGGGTCGTTGGGCGAGAGGAATTCACGGCCCTTTTCGGTGAGATCGATGGTGTGATGCTTTTCGTCGATGGCATAATACAACTCTTCATCGATCTCGTGCATGCGCTTGTCGCGCAGGAAATCGCTCTCCACGCTGCGGATGAGCTTCTTGACACCGGTTTCCTGCAGTGCCTTCATGAACCGCTTGTTCTTGGGTGCGCCCCGTTCGGCACGCAGCAACCGGATGCCGGCCTCATATTCATCGTTCTTTTCGCCGGTGGCCAGCAGCTTCTCCGCTTCGTTCACCAACTGGGTGACGAGCTGATTCTGCGCCTGTACCACCCGTTCGACACGCGGCTTCATGGCCGCATATTGCTCGTTGCCGGCGTGCTCCACCTGGCCGGAAATGATCAAGGGCGTGCGCGCTTCGTCGATCAAGACGGAATCGACTTCGTCGACGATGGCGAAGTAATGCCCGCGCTGCACCTGATCCTCCGGCCGGATCGCCATGTTGTCGCGCAGATAGTCGAAGCCGAATTCATTGTTGGTGCCGTAGGTAATGTCGGCACGGTAGGCTTCCTGGCGCTGCTGCGGATTCATTTGATTGGTAATGTAGGCCGCGGTCAGTCCGAGGAATTTGAAAATCTCCCCCATCCACTCGCAATCGCGCTGCGCCAGATAGTCGTTGACGGTCACGAGATGGGCACCTTTGCCCGCCAGCGCATTGAGATAAAGCGGCATGGTGGCGACCAGGGTTTTGCCTTCGCCGGTGGCCATCTCTGCAATCTTGCCCTGATGCAGGACGATGCCGCCGATGAGTTGCACATCGAACGGCACCATGTTCCATTCGGTTTCCTGCCCAACCACTTTCCAGCTTCGGCCGCACAGCCGGCGGCAGGTCTCCTTCACCACCGCGTAGGCTTCGGGCAGGATCTCGTCGAGTGCCTCCCGCAGCAGCGCGCGCTCCTCCTCCTCCGCCTCGGCCAGCCGGTCGCGGATTTCCTCCATGGTCCGCTGGCCCAGCTCGCTGGCGTGTTCGCGGCCGTTGTCGGCCGGTGGTTCTTCGCCGCGCAGCAACGCATTCAATTGCGCGATTTCAGCGACGACGTCTTTCGTGACCTCCTGGATGTGCTGCCGAAATTCCAGGGTTTTGGCCCGCAGCTCCTGGTCGCTGAGATCACGCAAGGTCGCATAAATGCGATTGATTTCGGCGACGGTCGGTTGAATCCGCTTAATGTCCCGCTCGTGTTTATTGCCAAAGAATTTGGTGAGGAGATTCATGCCCTCTGACTCGCTGATACTGGCGTCCTAAACTCGCTTTTGCCTGCCAAGGCAAGAGCATTCAATTGATAGTCCCTGCCGGTGCCAAATGAGGTCCGCGGCGCCGGCAAGGCCGGCGGCAACGTTTCCACGCCCACGTTGGTCTTCCAGCTTCACCGGGCCGGCGTCGCCGGGTCAATGGCCGGGGTCGCGCTTCGGACCCTCGCTCAAGCCACGCCCTTTTTTGTGCAAACGGCCGGCTTTGCGCAAATCGATCAAGACCGCATCGAGAATGCCGTTGACAAACCGCCCGCTCTTTTCCGTGCTGAATTTTTTGGCGATTTCGATCGCCTCGTCGATGGACACTTTGGGAGGGATGTCTTCGAAGTAGAGAAATTCGCAGATGGCCATGCGCAGAATGAGCTTGTCCAAAATCGCAATGCGGTTGAACTCCCAATTCACCGCCTTTTGCTTGATGAGCTGGTCGAACTCATCCTTGCGCTCGACCGTCAGCCGGAACAAGTCCTCGGCAAAGGTCAACACCGGTGCGGCTTCGGTCTTGCTCAAGATGACGTCGGCGACTATCGCCGACGGCTCGTTTTCCGACAATTCATGCGCGTAACAGGCCTGCAACGTCAGCTCGCGCGCCCGGCGCCGATCACTCAAGGGTGACATACGAATGACAAAGAATGATATGACTGATCAACCTATCGGTACTGCTGTTGGCATGACAGTTTTTGCAACCGCCGCAATATAAGGAAGTCCGGATTCAGAGCAAACCATTATTTCAGCAGACTGCGCGCAATGACCAGCTTCTGAATTTCCGAAGTCCCTTCATAAATTTCGGTGATGCGCGCGTCGCGCATGAAGCGCTCGACGGGATAATCCTTCAGGTAGCCGGCGCCGCCGTAGATTTGCACCGCCTGCACGGCGCATGACACCGCCACCTGCGCGGCATAGAGCTTGGCCTGCGCCGCTGCCGTGGAATAATCCCGGCCCTCGTCTTTCATGGTCGCGGCGCGATACACCAGGAGGCGCGCTGCTTCCACTGCGGTGGCCATGTCCGCCAGCATGAATTGAATCGCCTGGAAATCCGCCAGCGGCCTGCCAAACTGCACGCGCTCCTTGGCATATTTCACCGCGGCCTCCAGGGCGGCTTGGGCAATCCCCACGGCCTGCGCGGCAATGCCGATGCGGCCACAATCCAAAATCGTCATGGCAATGCGGAACCCCTGGCGCTCTGCGCCGATGAGATTTTCCGCCGGCACCTTCACGTTCTCAAAATTCAACATCGCGGTGTCGCTGCTGCGAATGCCGAGCTTCTTTTCCTTCTTGCCGACCGAAAATCCCGGCATCTCCTTCTCCACCACGAAAGCGCAGACGCCTTTGTGGCCGGCGGCCTTGTCCAGCGTGGCAAAGACGATGAAGTGATCGGCGTGAACCCCGTTGGTAATGAAATTCTTGGTGCCGTTGATGACGTAATAGTCGCCCTGCCGTTCGGCAGTGGTTTGCAGATTGCCGGCGTCGCTGCCGGTGCCGGGTTCTGACAGGCAGTAGGCGCCGAGGCGTTCGCCCCGCGCCAGCGGGATCAGGTATTTCTGTTTCAACGCCTCGCTGGCGAATTTCTCGAGGCCATAGCAAACCAGCGAGTTGTTGACCGACACGATCACGCCCGCGGAGGCATCGACGCGCGACAGTTCCTCAATGACGATCGCATAGGAGACCATGTCGGCGCCCT
>JBBIKM010000051.1:24082-32036 GCA_037445455.1 bacterium
TCCCAGTTCCCTGATCTGGCGGTGCGGAAACTTCTCCTGGGCATCGCGTTCCGCCGCATCCGGCGCGAGTTCCTGCTCGGCGAAGCGGCGAATCTCATCGCGAATATGCTGGTGTTCATCCGTCAAATTGAAATCCATTGTGCCGGCACTCCTCTCTCAAGGTGGTTGAATGATGTCTGGATGGTGAATCGCATGCGCCGGCGGCGCGCCGCCCCCCAGCATGCGCGGCCGCGGCACCTGCGTCGCAGCGCAGACCGGCCGCTTCAGGCGGCCGGCGCGTAGGAGTAAAATCCTCTGCCCGTCTTGCGTCCCAGATGCCCGGCCGCGACCATTTTGCGCAACAGCGGACACGGCCGGTATTTGTCGTCACCGAGTTGGGTGTGCAAGACCGTCATGATGTGCAGACAGACATCCAGGCCGATGAAATCGGCCAGCGTGAGCGGCCCCATGGGATGATTCATGCCGAGCTGCATCACGCGATCGACGGCTTCCGGCACGGCCACGCCCTCCATCACGCAGTAGATCGCCTCGTTGATCATCGGCATGAGCACGCGATTGGAAACAAAACCGGGAAAGTCGTTCACCGCCACCGGCGTCTTGCCGAGCTGCTCGCTCAACTGCATGATGGTGGCAAACGTCTCGTCACTCGTCGCCAGGCCGCGTACGACTTCCACCAGTTTCATCACCGGCACGGGGTTGAAAAAGTGCATGCCGATCACCTTTTCCGGCCGGCGCGTCGCAGCCGCCAGTTCGGTGATTGAAATGGAAGACGTATTGCTGGCCAAAATGGTTTGGGCCGGACTCAGCGCGTCCAGCTCCGCAAAGATCTTCTTCTTGAGGGTGACGTCCTCCGTTGCCGCCTCGACGATCAGCTCGCAGGCGCCCAGACTCTGCAACTCCACCGCCGGCGTGAGGCGGGCGAGCGCCGCTGTCGCCGCCTCCGGCGTCAGGCTGCCTTTCCTGACCTGCCGTTCAAGATTGCTTTTAATGGTGGCGAGCGCGCGCGCGAGCAGTTCCTGTTTCACATCCACCAGGGTGACCTGGTAGCCGAATTGCGCGAACACATGAGCAATGCCGTTGCCCATCGTGCCGGCGCCAATGACGCCGATGTTGTGCATGCGTTTTCCCTTTGGTGAAAGTCTGCGGCAGGACGCACCAACGACTCCCGCCGGATACGGTCAAACTGCGCCGGGCCACGATTGGAATGCACCTCGCCTCCCCGGCTGTTCCCTGCCTGGCTTGCTTTCATTTTGTTGTGCCGGCAGGTTTGGTCCTGAGAATGCCGCGCAGCTCCCCTGGCGATGCCATGATCATGCCACCGCATTCGGCTGCGCAGAAGGGATGAGAGGGGGGAGCCGCATCAGCAAATACTCCTTGACATTCTGCTGCGCCACAAAAGCGCTGACATGCCTCTCCTTGCAGCCTGAAAGAAGGCCCCGGCATCGGCTGATTCACGGCGCGCGCACCGTTCACGCGCCCCTGCCGGCTGCTCCTGCGAGCAGCCGGCGTTCACTCCTCGACGGCAGTTTTTAACCCGCGTTTTCCACCAGCACCGCCGCCGCTTCGCCGCCGCCGATGCAAATTGCAGCCATGCCGTGCTTCTTTTTGTACTCTTGCAGGGCGTGAATCAAGGTGACGAGAATGCGGCAGCCGCTCGCCCCGATCGGATGGCCCAGGGCCACGGCGCCGCCGTGCACATTCAGTTTTTCCAGGGGAAGGCCGAGTTGCTGTTGTGCTGCCAGCGCCACCACGGCAAAGGCCTCGTTGATCTCGAAGAGATCGATCTGATCCAGCGTGAAGCCGGATTTCTGAAGCAGCTTGGCAATCGCATCGATTGGAGCAGTCGTGAACCACTCCGGCTTCTTGGCCGCGGCGGTTTGGCTGAGCAGTTTGGCCTGTGCCTTCACGCCCAGCTTGTCCGCCACTTCCCCGGCCATGACCACGACCGCGGCCGCGCCATCGTTTATTTTCGAGGCATTCGCCGCGGTAATGGTGCCCTCCTTGTCAAAGGCCGGGCGCAGGGCCGCCATCTTCTCGAAGTTGGCCTTCTGCGGTTCCTCATCCTCGCTGATCAAAATGGGATCGCCCTTCTTCTGCGGCAGGGGCACGCCCACGATTTCCTTCCGAAACAAACCGTTGGCCTGCGCCGCTTGCGCGCGCCGGTAGCTCATCATCGCGAATTCATCCTGCCGGCCGCGCGGAATGCCGCATTCGCGTGCGCACAATTCGGCGGCGTTGCCCATGTGAAAATTGTTGTAGACGTCCCACAAACCGTCTTTGATCATGCTGTCAATCAACTCGCCATGCCCCAGGCGGTAGCCCTCGCGCGCCTTGTTCAACAAATAGGGCGCGTTGGACATGCTTTCCATGCCACCGGCAACGACAATATCGGCGTCGCCGACCATGATGGCCTGCGCCGCCAGCATCACGGCCTTCAAACCGGAGCCGCAAACCTTGTTGATGGTCATGCACGTCACCTCGACCGGCAACCCGGCTTTGAGCGCTGCCTGCCGCGCCGGTGCCTGGCCCACACCGGCAGGCAGCACGCAACCCATGATCACTTCATCGACCTGCCGGGGATCAACGCCCGCGCGCCGCACGGCTTCTCTCACCACCAGCGCGCCCAACTCGGTGGCGGAAAACGGCGCCAGCGCGCCCTGAAACGCACCGATCGGCGTGCGGCAGGCGCCGGCAATGACGACTTCACGAAATGGCGTTGGCATGGCGAATCCTCCTTATCCAAGTCAAGATTCAAACACCACCGGTTCGATCTTCCAGTTCCCGTTTTCCTGCTGCAGGAACCCCGCTTTGATCTGCGCCCCGTGCTCGAAAATCAACAACCACTGTTCCTCAAAGGCCTGCTGCAAGATTACCGGTTTCACCTGCATCGTTTGCAGGGGAAACAGATCATAGCCCATCACATAGGGAGTTCTGAGATGGGAAGCCGTCGGCACCAAATCGGCGAGAAAACAAAGCGTGCGGCCGGCGGTTGTGATTTTGATAATGGCATGATCCTGCGTGTGCCCGCCAGTGACAAGGCTCGTGATGCCGGGCAAAACCTCTCCACTGCCGTCCAGGAATTTCAACACCCCATGCTGATGCAACGGCACGAAGTTTTCCTGCAGATAGCTGGCGCGGCTGCGCGGATCGGGCTTGAGGCCGTATTCATAATTGCCGCGCTGGCAGAAATATTCCGCCTGCTTGAAGGTCGGCTCCAGCTCGCCTCGGGCATTGCGGCGCGTGCTCCAGCCGATGTGATCGAAATGCAAATGGGAGAGGATGACGTGCGTGATGTCCTGCGGCTGGCAGCCGCGCGCGGCCAGCTCATCGAGCAGGGTGTGCTCGCGCTGGATGGCGTAAATGTCCGCGAACTTGCGGTCAAACTTGTCACCGATGCCGCAATCAATGAGGATCTTCTCCCGGCCGCGCACGACCAGGAGGGAATTCAATCCCAGCAGAATGCGGTTCTTCTCATCCGGCGGGTCGTGGCGTTCCCACAGCACGCGCGGCACCACGCCAAACATGGCGCCGCCATCGAGGCGAAAGGTGCCGTCGGAGAGGAGGAAGATGTTGATGTCGCCGAATTTCATTCCGACCGTTCAATCGCAGACAATGGTGAGCGTCCGAACCATTCCACCAATGTTGATTTGAATTGCGAAAAGCTTGCATCCCGGCAATTTTTCAAGGTCACTGTCGCTGCCAGATTTGCATAGATTGCCGAGGAGGGAGGCAGGCGCGATTTTCTGAGTGCCTCTTCCATGGCTGCCTTTGGATCTTTGGGTTTCTGATTCTCATCTCGTTCATATTTCGCAAGGATTTCCTTGAGCTGATCTTCCCGCAGTCCCAAAGATCTTGAGACATGGGGAGAGTCTGCCCAAACCCAGATTTCCAGCTCTGGGTCTATGACCACAATTTGATTTCGTCCCTGCCAGCCTGTTTTATCAAGGCGCTCTTGAACAATTTGCCGGATTCGTTGGGCGGCTTCCTGTGAGCCACATCCCTTTCGATCAAACATGACCAGGGCAAAACGATACAGCTTCTGGAATGGCCGCAAGAAATCCTGACACTTGCCAAAAACACCGGAATCTCTCTCCGGATGGACAAAAATCTCAAAAGATGGTGAGGTAATGCCAAGCGCCTGTTCACGTCTCAGCAGTTTTTCAGTCGCGGCGCGCATCTGGTTGTCTGCAACCAGAACGATCAAGTCTTTCATCCCAGAACTCCAGAGGCGAACAGAACGCTGAGATTGACTTCGCCGCGCCAGTCTCGCAGTTTTGGATGCTCCGTTCCGGCGATAATGTCTGTTGCGCCAGTCGGCGTCTTGCCGAAACACAGAATCTGTTCCAGTTTTGCCAGGCTCAAGAAAATTGGTGAATGACTGGCAACCAATACTTGATTGTCGTACACGGAAGAAAGCGATTGGTAAACTGCTTCAACTGCTCTTGGGTGCAAGCCATTCTCAGGTTCTTCAATCAAATAGATCGACCCTTCCGACGGCAAATAGGCGATGAGAGTCAATGCCAATAGTCGCAGCGTTCCATCTGAAACCAACCAGGAAGGCACGCGGGTTCCGGTTTGATAGACGACCTCGAGATACAAATGCCGGTCTTCTTGCCGTTCCTGAACCTCAATTGCCTGAATCTCAGGCAAGGCCGTTTGCACATGGGCAAGCCATTGTTGATAACGTGCCGGATCTTTCTGCAGCTCACGCAGAGCCAGGGGCAGATTCGAACCGTCTGGAACAAAGCGTTTCGGCGTCAATGGCGAGCAAGGCTGGCGCATGGCCAAACTGTTCAACGCCAAAACCTGAATACCTTCCATGAGAAGGCGTTTTGCCCAGGTCGAAACGGGGAATTTTTGCTCATCCTCGGGAAGATTTGCCAGCGACGATTTTCGCGGTCCCAACCTGAAGAGATTGTTCCAGTCGCCGGACTCGGCTTTGAACCAATCATTCCCCGACTCGCTGATCTTATTGACAACTTTCCGCCATCCCGCCGGAGAATGCTTGCGTGGCGCGGTCAGGATTGAATCCACCACCGGGTTTTCGTGTGGGAAATCAAGAGGCAATTTCAGTTGAGGCGCCTGCTCGTGGCTTTGATGTCGACGGGGTTTCACCCCTTCCTCCGACTTCAACCAAAAGACTTCGTTCAGGAGTGCAGCTTCATTTTCTGAAGAGTAACCCAATGCGACTTCATAGCGGCATTCTGTATATGTGCCGTTAGTCTTTGCGCCATGCAAACGTTCGGGCAGGGCAAACTCGATGGCCAGTTCGAAGCGGTTGCCGAGTCGATTCCAGGTCATTTCTTCAATCGAACGTGCACGCCGGCGGATGCTTTCCTCCGGCCCATACCTCAGCATGTCGCCGACGAAAGCAATGGCATCCAGGAAGGTTGTTTTCCCGCTCGCGTTTGGTCCGATCAGAATATTGAAGGGAGCGAGCCTTTGGCTTAAACAGCGCAGCGAGCGATAATTGAGAGCTTCAATCAAGCAAATCATGCTGGATCGTCACCTACAATTCCTTCAACACTTCCCGCGAAATGATCATGCGCTGCACTTCGCTGGTGCCCTCGCCGATTTCGGTGAGCTTGGCGTCGCGCCAGTAGCGCTCGACCGGATAATCCATCAAGTAGCCGTAGCCGCCGAAGATTTGAATGGCCTTGGTGCAGGCGCGCATTGCCATTTCGCTGGCGAAGAGTTTGGCCATGGCTGCTTCCTTCACAAAAGGCCGGCCGGCATCGCGCAACTGCGCGGCGTGCTGCACCATCAGGCGCGCGGCATGAATCTCGGTGGCCATGTCGGCGAGATACCAGCGAATGGCCTGAAACTCGCTGATCGTCTTGCCGAAGGCTTTGCGCTCGCGGGAATAGGCGGCCGCGCGCTCGAGTGCCGCCTGCGCCAGCCCCACCGCCATGGCGCCGATGCCGATGCGGCCGCTGTCGAGAATCTGCATGGCATATTTGAACCCGTCATTCTCCCGGCCGAGCAGATTCGCGGCCGGCACCCGGCAATTGTCGAATGAAATCTGCCGGGTGTCGCTCGCGCGCAAGCCGAGCTTGTTTTCCTTCTTGCCGATGAGCAAGCCGGGAAACTCGCGCTCGACGATGAACGCGCTGATGCCCTGGGTCTTGGCCACCTCGTTGTTGGTGCGGGCAAAGACCACATAGGTGCCGGCATAGCCGCCGTTGGTGACGTACATTTTGCTGCCGTTCAAAATGTAGTGATCGCCCTGGCGCGTGGCCGTGGTGGTGAGCGCCGCCGCATCAGAACCGCTATGCGGCTCAGTCAGGCAGAAGGATCCGAACTTTCTGCCGCTCAAGAGATCGGGCAGATATTTCTGCTTCTGCGCTTCGCTGCCGAACAAGTAGATGGGTGTCGCGCAGAGCGAGCAATGCGCCGCGACCGACAGGGTGGTGGCCCCGCAGGCACGCGCAAGCTCCTCGATCATCAAGACGAAGGAAACCGTGTCGAGGTCGCCGCCGCCGTAGGCTGACGGGAACGGGATGCCGAGAAAGCCCAACTCGCCCATCTGACGCAGGGCAGCGGCGGGGAACTCCATGGTTTGATCGATTTCAGCCGCCCTTGGCTCCAATTCCTTCTTGGCGAATTCGCGCACCGTGTCGCGAATCATAAGTTGTTCATCGGTAAAATTCAGCATGTCGTCGCTCACAGGTTGGGGGTTGAGGTAAAGCCGGCTCTTGACAAGAAAGCAATCGCAGCGCTGCCGCGCAATCCCTGCTCAAGCAATCACTCACGACAAACCGATCATCCCATCGCAACTGCCACGGCGCGTCCCCGGTGCAATGGTTGGCAACTCTCTCTGCCGGCGACCGGCGCTGGCTTCGTGCACGCGGGAGATGCCGGGTGTGGCCGCGGCGTGGCGCGCACCGGTGCCGGGATTGGTGAGGAAGCCACCGCCGTAATCCCTCAGTTACGAGTGAAGTCGCGCAGGCTTCCAGCCCAATATCACTAACTTCCTAGGAAGGCAATGACAGAAAAATGTTTGGCAGAAGAATTTCATGGCTCTTTTTTGCCATACTCATTAAAGGTTTTTTTAAAGGTCATTGCGAGCGTTTCTCAGCCTACGGCCGCAGGCGAAGTAATTCTTCGAAAGTTGAGAGATTGCTTCGGCAGAAAACGCCTCGCAATGATTTACATTCCAACCCGTAACGAGCATACGATGATCATAAACCGCGTATTTTTGTTACCCATTTCTTGTCATTGCTTGTGCTAAAATAAACTCAACACAGTCAAGTTGTTTCAAGGCAAATAATTGAACAATTCTTTAATTGGTTCTGCCTTCAATCGTCTTGCCTTTTTAAAAGTTAGTGCCATTGGGCTTCCAGCCTGCCTTGACTTTTCCCCCCAAGGCAAAACAATTGAAGGTATGACTATCAAAAAATTTCTCCAACTCTTTGCCTTTGTTTGTCAAGACGATTACGGTAGTTTGATCAGGTTAAGCTTGCCGGGGCAAGAGCAATGACAGAAAAATGGCTGTCACAAATATTTGGTCTGCAATTATCGAAGAAATGTTCATCGTAGCAAAAAAAAGCTGTGAAATCTCTTTGCCAAACATTTCTCGGTCATTGCCTGCCCCACAAGTTGGTGCCATTGGACATGAGGTCTGTGCCAGGTTTTCCACCAATAACTGAGGCATTACCCACCGCCATCATTCCCCCTTGAAAACCGGTTGCCGCTTCTCGCTGAAGGCTTGCAGCGCTTCCCGGCGGTCGCGCGTGGGAATGATGCGGCGATAGCATTCCATTTCGTATGCCAATGCTGCGGGCAGCGGCAAATCGCGTCCGCGCTGCATCGCTTCTTTTGCGGCCCGCACGGCAAGCGGGCCGTTGGCCGCGATCATTTCAGCCAGTTGCATCGCCGCCGTGTAGCACTCTGCTTCCGGCACCACCCGATTGGCGAGGCCCTGCGCCAGGCATTCCGCCGCCGTGAAGGTTCG
>JBBIKM010000052.1:0-14511 GCA_037445455.1 bacterium
GCTGCAAATGGTCCGGCAACGGCTGGCGCGCGAGGGCCTGGCGCTGGTCTCGCTTCCCAACATCGTTTACTGGCGCATGCGTCTGGAATTTCTGCGCGGCCGGTTCGAATATACCGACATGGGAACGCTCGATCGAACGCACCTCCGCTTTTTCACGCTGCACACCCCGCCGCCATGTTCAACGCCGCCGGTTTCCGCATCGAAAAGGTGGAAACGCCCACCCCACAGCAGGCGAGCTGGCGCACGATCAAACAATGGCTGCGCGCGATCGCGCCGTCCTTGTTTGCCTTTAATTTTGTTTTTCATTTGCGCGTGGCTGGCGGAGAGCGGCCATCTTGAAACCGAGTGATCGGTGGCGGGGCCTGGTGCTGGCGCGCCGGAGGGGATGCTTCTTCCATAATGCAAAAGGCCAAACCAGGGTTTCCTGATTTGGCCTTGCGATTGCAACAAGCGCCGGTCAGCCGAACCGCGTCAATTCCGGCGGCGGCGCTGAAACCAACGTTCGCTGCCGCTGACTGCAGCGGAAAAACGGAAGATTTTCTCCTTGGTCAAACTCGCCGCCGCCACGCCGCGCTCGCCGAATTCGAAGGCAAAATCGATGCGGCTGAGACCGCGATTGAAAGGCAAGCCCAGGCCACCGGTCACGGTCCATTCGGACAGCTTCCGGAACTCGTTGAGGCCGGCAGGTTCGCGATAGGGCAGGTCACTGCGGGTGAAACCGGCGCGGTACTGCAGCCGCTTGAAGAAACCATCGAGCGGGTCGCGGCTGGGCACGGCTTCCACACCCAGGCCGATTTGATTGACGTTTACGCCCTGGGCGTCGAGCAGTTTGTCGGCATTGATCGAGCCCCATTGCTGCCGGCGCCATTGCGCGGCCAGCAGCCAGTGTTGATTGGGGTGATAGCCCACGCCGGCGCCCAACCAGGCCGGCAATTCAATCTCGCGCGAAGACAGAATGAGCCTGTCGTCAAATTCGGGATAATGGCTGATCTCACTGCTGAGCTGCACCGGCAGACCGAATGCCGCACCCACTTCCCAATTGCCCACCTGAGTCTGCGCCCCGCCGTGCACGCCGAATCCGCGCAACTTAATCGAGATTGCATCTTTGGTGTTGCGATACAACGCATTGTCGTAGCGCACCTCCCAAGTCCGCTCGATCAAACCGAAATAGAAATCACTGGCCACGCCCAGGCGCACATGCCCGATGGTTCCGCTCAGCGCAATGTAGACATTGTCCAGCCCGCCTGATCCCACCAGCGATTCGTCATATTGCGTGGAATCCGTGGCGCCCCTGCCGCTGAAAGCATACTCGACCCGGCTGTAGGGCTGCAGACCAAAGGCGAGAGTGTAGCCGCGTTTGAGCGGCAGCAACAAGCCGACACTGCTGACATTGGCGTCTTGAAAGCTCAGGTTGCTGCCCTGGCTGGAAAAGCTCGTACGATCGTAAAGAAAACCGCCTTGAATGTGCGTGGTGGTCACGCTGGCCATGTTCGCGGGATTCAAGAAGTAGATCGACACACTATCCGCGATGGCCAGACTCACGCCTCCCATGCTGACGGCTTTCGCATCGTCCCGGTAGCGGATCAAGCCGATGCCGCGGCGCGAATAGATCGATTGGGCGGCAAGCCACTCGGGCAATACCGCCAGGAGCAGCATCAAGAGCAAAATACGATTGCGGGCACGCTTCATCATGGTGACAAAAAGAAATGAGTTAACCGCCAACGGCTGGTGAATGCCGGAAGACAACCGGACAACTCACCGTCCGGCCGGCGGCAAAGTGTAGTGAACCAGCAAGCGGGGCGCACGCGCCAGATCCGTTTCGCGCGAGTAGAAAGCAACGCGGCTGCGATCGAGCAGGGTGCCGGAGGAACGCAATGCCAGACCATGGAAACTGGAGTTGTTGATCGCGAATTGTATCAAGTCTGTGATCACCGACTCCACCTGGCGACTGGCTGCCGTCACGGTGAACCGGCGCAACGGGCCGAGTGTGTCAGCCAGCGCTTGGATGGGATCCAGTTGGGCCTCCGTGAGCAGCAGCAATTCCAAATTCACCGGGCCGTGGGCAAACTGGGAAAGCGTCGTGTCGATCTGTGCGCGAAACACCGCGCGGCTGATGGTGGCACCCTTGGGAATCGAATCCAGATCGAAAAACAGCGAGGCCTGATACTTCTCGTTCTTGCCGACATAGTGGCCGACATAAACCGGCCCCGGGAGGAGATCAGCGCCGGGGAGGCGGCGCGCCACAAAGGCCGTGTGCGTGGCCGTCTGGTTTACGGACGCCGGCGTGTTGCTGACTTCGAGCTGCAGGGAGAATTTGCTGATCTCCATGCCCACGCCCACCGGCAGCACTTCGAGCAACAAGCCGTAGTTGGGCAGGGCCTTGCGGCGCCAGGCGTTGACCACGCTGGTATCAAGCGTGAACGAGTATGACGTTGCGCCGCGGGATCCCAGACTGGTGGCCAGCGGCTGGGGATCATACTGCCCGGAGGCCATGTCTTCCCACTGCACCGTCGCCGGGTCCCAGGCAGCCCGCACCACGTGCGCCTGCAGGAGCGCGTAGGTGGTGTTGATATCGTTGGCCGTGCGCGCGACGGTCACGTTGAGCACGGCTTTGTTGACCGGATTCTGCAACGCGCTCAGGCTGTCAAACCGCACGAGCGCATGGCTTTCAATCTCATCGAGATTGGCGGCGAGCACGTAGCCGGCGGCGATCGGAATGCTGCGCGCGGCGGAGCTGTCGAGTGTGGCCGCCACCGGTCCCAGTTGCAGTGCGGCCTGGCCACGCTGGCCGGGCAGCAGCAGATCGGAATCAATGGCGAGTGGGGAGTCGTTGGTGCAAGCCGAGGTGGCCAAAGCCAGCGCGATCGGCAACCACTTTCTCATCTTGGGCTGAAAACTCATCTGTGGCACTCAGGAGTGAAAGAAGGTCTCATACAAAGTCCGGTGTGAGGCATGGCGCGTGAAAACCACGCGGCCCTGCTTGACAACCGTGCAGGCCAGGTTGACGCCGAAGTGATAGGGAATCTCATTGATCGAATCCGCATCCCACAAAACCGCATCGGCCTGCTTGCCAACTTCAAGGGAGCCGATTTGGTTCCCCTGCGCGATGGCAGCGGCCGCGTGCAGCGTCGCGGCGATCAGCGCTTCTGCCGGTGTCAGGCGAAGGGCAAGGCAGGCGAGCGTCATGATCATCGGCAGGCTCTCGGTCATGCACGAGCCGGGATTGAAGTCGGTGGAAATCGCAACCGGCAGACCGGCGGCGATCATCGCGCGGGCATCGGCATACTTCTTCGCACCCAGGAAAAAATCCGCGCCGGGCAAAAGCACGGGCACGACGCCGGCTTGGCGCAGCGGCTCATGCAGCTCTGCCGGCGTATGTTCGAGATGATCGGCGGAAACTGCACCGGTGGCAATCGCCACACGCGCACCGCCGCTTTCGGTCAACTGATCGGCATGAATCTTTGGCCGCAAGCCGTGCACCACGGCCGCCTGCAACACCCGGCGGGCCTCGACTTCATTGAATACATGGCTTTCACAGAATACATCGGCGAAACGCGCCAGTCCCTGCGCCGCGACCGCAGGCATCATCTCGTGAATGATCAAGTCGAGGTACTGGCCGCGCTGGTTGCGGTATTCGTCCGGCACCTCGTGCGCGCCGAGAAAGGTGGGCACAATCTCCACCGGATGTTCGGCGGCAGCGCGCTGCAGCACCCGCAACGACAATAACTCGTGTTCCAGGCTGAGGCCGTAGCCGCTTTTTGCCTCGATGGTGGTGGTGCCGTGTTCCAGGAAAACATCGAGACGATGCAGCACCCGCTGCAGCAAGTCGTCCTCGGTGGCGGCGCGCAAATCACGCACGCTGTAACGAATGCCGCCGCCTGCCGCCGCGATTTGTTGATAAGTGGCGCCTTGCGTGCGTTGCACGAATTCATGCGCGCGATGATTGAAAAAGACCGGATGGGTGTGGCAATCGACCAGGCCGGGGGTCAACAGCCGGCCCTCGGCATCCAGCTCGTCGCAGGCGGGCAAATCCTGCAGCACCGCCTCCTGTTCGCCGACGCGCGCGATGCGCCGGTTTTCACAATAAAGGGCGGCGGGAAAAATTTCACGCAGCGTCCAATCCGGGGTCTCGCCCGCCGCCGTGATCGGCGTGGCGAGACGGGCATTGTGAATGAGAAGGGCCGTCATCAAGCCAGCATGGGAATCTTGACGCCGCGTTCGCGCGCCACCTGCTGGGCCAGCTCGTATCCGGCGTCCGCGTGTCGCGCCACACCGATGCCCGGATCATTGGTCAGCACGCGCTCGAGGCGGCGCGCCGCTTCGGGCGTGCCGTCAGCCACGATGACTTGTCCGGCGTGAATCGAATAGCCGATGCCCACCCCGCCGCCGTGATGCACCGAAACCCAGGAGGCACCGGAAGCGGTGTTGAGCAGGGCGTTGAGAATCGGCCAGTCCGCGATGGCATCCGAACCGTCGCGCATCGCTTCGGTTTCGCGATTGGGCGAGGCCACCGAGCCGCAATCAAGATGGTCGCGGCCGATCACGACCGGTGCTTTGATTTTGCCGGCAGCGACCAGCTCGTTGAGCGCCAGGCCAAAGCGGGCGCGTTCGCCGAGGCCGAGCCAGCAGATGCGGGCCGGCAATCCCTGAAAGGCCACACGCGTGCGCGCCATCTCAATCCACCGGCGCAGCGCCTGATTGCCGGGAAACAATTGCAGCACCAGGTCATCCGTCACCGCGATGTCCTGCGGATCACCGGAGAGCGCGGCCCAGCGAAACGGGCCCTTGCCTTCACAAAAGAGCGGCCGCACGTAGGCGGGCACGAAGCCGGGAAAATCGAAGGCATTGCTCACGCCGGCGCGGTGTGCTTGCGCCCGGAGATTGTTGCCATAATCGAAGGTGACGGCGCCGCGCTGTTGCAGCGTCAACATGGCGCGAACATGCACCGCCATCGAGGCGTAGGCGCGCTTGATATATTCCGCGGGATTGCTCGCGCGCAGGGCCAGCGCCTCGGCGTAGGGAAGACCGTGCGGCACATAGCCGTTCAGTTCGTCATGCGCGGAGGTTTGATCGGTGAGGACATCGGGCACAAGATCGCGGCGCACCAGCTCCGGCAGGACCTCGGCGCAATTGCCCACCAGGCCGACGGAAAGAGGCTGCTTGTTCTTCTGCGCGGCGTGCAACAGGGCCAGCGCCTCATCAAGATTCTCGGCGAGCCGGTCGCAGTAGCGCTGCTGAATCCGGCGTTCGATGCGCTGGCGGTCGACCTCGACCACCAAACAGGCAGCGCCGTTCATGGTGGCGGCCAGCGGTTGCGCGCCACCCATGCCGCCCATGCCGCCGGTAACCACCAGCCGCCCGGCGAGCGAGCCGCCGAAGTGCTTGGCTGCGGCCGCGGCAAACGTTTCGTAGGTTCCCTGCAAAATGCCCTGCGTGCCGATGTAGATCCAGCTTCCGGCGGTCATCTGGCCGTACATGATCAGGCCGCGATCTTCCAGCTCGCGAAAGTAGGCGGCATTGGCCCACGCCGGCACCAGCAGCGAGTTGGCGATCAACACGCGTGGCGCGTCCGCATGCGTGCGAAACACACCCACCGGCTTGCCGGATTGCACCAGCAGGGTTTCATCGGACTCCAGCGCGCGCAGGCAGCGCACGATGGCGTCGAAGCATTCCCAGTTGCGTGCCGCCTTGCCGCGGCCGCCGTAAACCACCAACGCTTCCGGAAGCTCAGCCACTTCCGGGTCGAGATTGTTCATCAACATGCGCAGTGCCGCTTCCTGCACCCAACCTTTGCAGGAAAGGGTGGTGCCGCGCGGCGCGCGAATTTGACGTGTGCTAGCCGTGGCCATTTTGCCTCTCCGTACCGAAATCGTCGGAAACGAAAACGCCAGGTGTGACCTCGCCGAATGGGCAACGGCGAGATTCAGCCTGGCGCGGGCAGGTTGTCATGCGAGTATCATGAAAGTGAAATGAGGAATTCACTCTTCTTTTTCGGGGCGTTCCGCCTTGGCTTGGCGCTCGGCTTCGGCTTTCACTTCTTCCTTCTTGCGTTTCTTGCGCTCCGCGCGCTTTTCCGCCGCGGCCTGCTGTTTTTCGAGCTGCACGCCTTCATAACCCACCAATTCGAGAATCGAAAGCTCCGCACCATCACCCTGGCGGCGGCCGAGCTTCAACACGCGAGTGTAGCCGCCGTTGCGGGTGGCGTACTTCGGCGCGATCTCGTCGAACAGGCTCTTGACAATATCACGCCGGCGCAGTTCGCTGAAAACCAGGCGCCGGGCTGCCACGGTATTCTTCTTGGCATGCGTAATCATGCGATCCACCACGCGGCGCACTTCCTTGGCCTTGGCAGTGGTGGTGCGCACGTGCTTGTGTTCGAAGACCGAGCTTGCCAGGTTCGACAGCATGGCCTTGCGGTGGCTGGAAGTCCGTCCCAGTTTCTTGAGGTCTTTTCGATGTCGCATAGTTTTCCCTGTGTCTATTCGCTGTCCGCGCGCAGGTAGCGGTCCACGTCCATGCCGAAATGCAGGCCCTTCTCTTCAAGAATTTGGGTAAGCTCCTGCAGCGATTTGCGCCCGAAGTTTCTAAACTTCAACATCTCCTGCTCGTCGCGGCGCACGAGATCGCCGATGGTCTTGATGTTCGCAGCCATCAGGCAGTTGTAGGAGCGCACCGACAGCTCCAGTTCGTCCACCGGCATCTTGAGCAGTTTGCGCACCTTCAATGATTCTTCATCGACTTCGGAAGGCTCTTCGTCCTCCGGCTCGATGTCGAAATTGATGAACAGGTTGACGTGATCGCGCAGAATCTTGCCGGCATAGGTCAGGCTGTCATCCGGGGTGATGCTGCCGTCGGTGGTGATTTCGAGTATTAACTTCTCATAGTCGATGCGCTGCTGCACGCGGGTATTTTCCACGCGATAGCTGACGTTCTTGATGGGCGTATAAATCGCATCGATCGGAATCGCGCCGATGGGCTGATCCGGCATCTTGTTCTCTTCCGCGGGCACATAGCCGTGCCCCCGCCCGATGCGCAGTTCCATCCGCACATTGGCACCCTTGTTCAGGGTGGCGATGTGATGATCGGGATTGAGAATCTCGAAGTCGGTGGTGCCGTTTTGAATGTCGCCGGCGGTGAATTCCTTGGGGCCGTTCAGTTCCAGCATCACGCGGTCCGGCTTCTTGTTGATGAGCTTGAAGCGGACTTCCTTCAGATTGAGGATGATCTGGGTGACATCTTCCACCACCCCGGGGATCGAGGAGAATTCATGCAGCACGCCGTCGATCTTGACCATGGTGATCGCAGCGCCCGGCAGGGAGGAAAGCAAGACCCGGCGCAAGGCATTGCCGATGGTCGTTCCAAACCCGCGTTCCAGGGGTTGCACGATAAATCTGCCAAACGTGCTGGAATAGCTTGATTCCTCCAGCACGACGCCTTCAGGCATTTGTAGATACGGCCAATTCATGTTTGGAGATCTCCGCTTTTATGTGAACTCTCGACTGTCCGGCCTGGTCGTGATCGCGTCGGCAGAGGGGCTGCCGCTTGCGGGGGGCCGGCCGGCTTCACTCTGGCGGCCCTCCGGGCCGTCACCCGCAGATGAAAGTTCACCTTACTTCGAGTACAATTCAACGATGAGGCCTTCGTTCACTTCCGTCGGAATATCCGCGCGCGCCGGAATCTCGAGCACGGTGCCAGTGAGGCTGGCCTTGTTCAGGTCCAGCCACGGCAGGGCTTTGCCTTCCCGCATTTTGCGCATGGAGGCGTGGATGATTTCCAGCTTCCGGCTCTTCTCGCGCACTTTGATGACATCCCCGCTCTTCACCAGATAGGAGGGGATGTCGACCAGGCGGTCATTCACCATGAAATGGCGGTGCCGCACCAACTGCCGGGCGGCATTGCGCGAAGGCGCGAAGCCCAGACGGTAAACGATGTTGTCGAGCCGGCGTTCAAGCAGGCGCAGCAGATTCTCGCCGGTGACGCCTTTCACGCGCAGCGCCTTCTTGTACGTGTTGTGGAATTGCCGCTCCAGCAGGCCATAGATGCGGCGCATCTTCTGCTTCTCGCGCAACTGCAGGCCGTATTCAGAGACCTTGAAGCGCCGGTTCTTGCCATGCTGCCCGGGCGGGAAGTTGCGCTTCTCGATCGGACACTTCGGCGAAGTGCATTTGGCGCCTTTGAGGAAGAGCTTTTTCTCTTCCCGCCGGCACAGCTTGCAAACGGGGCCGATATATCTTGCCATAGACTTTCTATTCCTCCAACGGACGATTAAACGCGACGACGCTTCGGGGGACGACAACCATTGTGCGGAATCGGGGTCACGTCTTTGATCGCGGAGATTTCCAGCCCCGCGGCTTGCAGCGACCGCACCGCCGCCTCCCGGCCCGAGCCGGGGCCCTTCACCAGCACTTCCACCCGGCGCAGCCCCAGGTCCATCGCCGCGCGCGCGGCATTCTCCGCAGCCACCTGCGCCGCGAACGGCGTGCTCTTGCGCGACCCTTTGAACCCGACTTTGCCGGCCGAAGCCCACGAGATGATATTGCCGTAAATGTCCGTCAACGACACGATGGTGTTGTTGAAGGTCGCCTGAATGTGCGCCAAGCCGTTGGCATCGACTTTTTCTTTCTTCTTGGTGCGCTTTTTCTTTGGATTAGCCAACCTGAAATCTCCTTCAAAAGATGGTCAAACAATCCCGAGGGAAGAGATCGAATCCAATCACTTCTTGGCAGGTGACTTGGCGGCCGACGCCGACTTGCCGCCCACCATCCGGCGGCGGCCGCGGCGCGTGCGCGCGTTGGTGTGGGTGCGCTGGCCGCGCACCGGCAGCCCGCGACGGTGGCGCAAGCCGCGATAACAGCCGATATCCATCAACCGCTTGATGTTCATCGAGATTTCCGCGCGCAGCGCGCCTTCCACCTTGTAGTTGGCGCCAATCGCAGCGCGGATCTTGGCAACGTCGTCGGTCGACAAGTCCTTCACGCGCAGCGCGGGATCCACGCCCGCTTCGGCAATAATCGCGCGCGCATTGCTGCGCCCGATGCCGAAGATGTAAGTCAATGCGATATCGACTCGTTTGTCACGAGGTAAATCAACGCCCGCAATTCGAGCCACCGTGTGCCTCCATTCAAACAGATTTATTCAAGCCGGTGCGACGCCTTGGGCAATGGCCGGCACGCTGCCACGCGCCGCTTTGCCCGAGTGGCCTCATCCCTGGCGTTGCTTGTGTTTGGGATTGGCGGGGCAGATCACCAGGATCTTGCCCTTGCGCCGAATGATTTTGCACTTCTCACATATCTTCTTTATCGAGGAACGAACCTTCATCGTGGTGTCTCCCTTGTGCTGGCCTGCCGGGCTGTGCGCCATGCGCCTTATTTATAGCGATACGTAATCCGCCCGCGCGAAAGATCATACGGCGACAGTTCAACGGTCACTTTGTCGCCGGGCAGTATCTTGATAAAATGCATCCGCATCTTGCCGGAGATGTGCGCCAACACCTTGTGGCCGTTCTCCAGCTCCACGCGGAAGGAGGCATTGGGCAAGGTCTCAATGATGGTGCCGTCAACCTTGATCCCTTCTTCTTTGGGCATAAAACTACAATCCCTTGGTTAGAATTTCCGCCTCGCCGTCACGCACCACCACCATATGCTCGAAATGCGCAGAGGGCTGGCCGTCTTTGGTAACCACGGTCCAGCCGTCGGCAGTGGTCTTGACGTCGGCCGTGCCGGCATTGACCATCGGCTCGATCGCGAAGACCATGCCCTCCTTCAGCCGCGGCCCGCGATTTGGGCTGCCGTAGTTGGGAATCTGCGGGTCCTCATGCAGTTTGCGGCCAACGCCATGGCCGACGAGGTCACGCACTACCGAAAAGCCGGCGCTCTCGACATGCACCTGAATCGCGTGTGAAATATCGGAGAGCCGGCTGCCCGCCACCGCCCGGGCAATCCCGCGGTAGAGCGCCTCCTGGGTGACGCGCATCAGCCGTGCGCGCCTTTCCTCCACCTGCCCGATGGCATAGGTCTTGGCTGCGTCTCCAAAGAATCCTTCGTATTCGATGCCGACGTCGATGCTGACAATCTCGCCGTTGCGCAACTTGCGGTGCTTGCTGGGAATGCCGTGCACGACTTCGTCTTCCACCGAGATGCAACTGCTGGCCGGAAAAGGTGAGACGTTCTTGCCGATCTTGTAACCTTTGAAGGCCGGCCGGCCGCCGTGTTCGCGAATATGGGCCTCGATGATTTGATCAAGCTCGAACGTCGTCATCCCGGCGCAAATCACCTGCTCGACCTTCTGAAATGTGTCAACCGTCAGCCGGCAGCTTTCCCGGAGGCGCGCGATTTCTCTTTCACTCTTGATGTGGATCATGCCTGCTGTTTCGCTTATCCGACGCCCGCCAGCTCGCGGAGCCGTTTTACGATGTCGGAATGCACCTTGGGAATGCTCAAGCTGCCGTCGATCTGCAGCAGCTTTCCCTGCGCCCCATAGTAGTCTTTCAACGGCCGGGTCGACTCTTCATAGACTTCCATGCGATGCAACACCGTCTCCGGCTTGTCATCCGAGCGCTGATAGATCTGCCCGCCGCAGTTGTCACAGCGATTGGAAGGCGGCGGCGGATCGGTGGCCAGGTTGAAAAGCTTGCCGCACTGCTCGCACACGCGCCGGCTGGTCAGGCGCTCGATGACTTTCTTCTTTTCGATCTCCAGACTGATGACGGCAGTCAACTGCTTCTTGTAATCGAGAAAAACGTGATCCAACTCCCGCGCCTGGTTGAGGGTGCGGGGAAAACCGTCGAGGATGTAGCCCGTCGCCGAGTCCGGCTCGGTGAGGCGCTGCAAGACCAGCCCGATCATCACCTGATCCGGCACCAGCTCACCCCGGTCCATGAACTGCTTGGCCTGCAGTCCGAGCTGCGTTCTGGCCTGCACCGATGCCCGCAAAATGTCGCCCGTCGAAATCTTGGGTATTTGATAAAGCTCGCTCAACAGGGTGGCCTGGGTACCCTTTCCAGATCCGGGATATCCGAGGAAAACGAGCTCCATAAGATCTAATTCTCCGCGATGAAGGATGATGGACCCAGACCTGCGCGGGATCAAGCATCCGGGAGGCCGCCACACCCCGTGGCCTCAGGAGGCATACCGTCTCCCTCGAATACGTCCGCCTTTCATGAAGCCGTCATAATGCCGCATCAAAAGATGAGATTCCAGTTGCTGTAGAAAATCCAACGCCACGCCGACGATAATCAGCAACGAGGTGCCGCCGAAAAACGAGGCAAAGTTGAGCGACACGTTCATCAGCTTGTGCAGGATGTAGGGAAACACCGCAATGAGAGCCAGAAAAATCGAGCCGGGCAGCGTGATCTTGGTCAAAATGTTGTCGATGAACTCCGCGGTTTTCTTGCCCGGCCGCACGCCCGGGATGAAACCGCCGTACTTCTTCATGTTGTCCGCCACGTCCACGGGATTGAAGGCGATGGCGGTATAGAAATACGTGAAGAAAACGATCAAAACGCCTTCCATCACCCAGTAGACGCCCGAGGTGATGTCGAAATAGCGGGCAAAATTCGCAATCAGCTCGCTGTTCGGGAAAAAAGTGCTGATCGTGGTCGGGATGAACATGATCGACTGCGCGAAAATGATGGGCATCACGCCGGCGGTGTTCACGCGCAGCGGCAGGTGCGTGCTCTGGCCGCCATAAACCTTGCGGCCGATGACGCGCTTGGCATATTGCACGGGAATCTTGCGCGTCCCCTGCGTGAGCAACACCACCAACGCCACCGTGACCACCATTAAAGCGAGCAGGAACAGCTCGGTGAGAATCTCGCGGTTGCCGGCGCTCACCTGCTGGAACTCGTCGATCAGCGCATCGGGCAGCCGGGCAATAATGCCGATGAAAATGATCAGGGACACGCCGTTGCCGATGCCGCGCTCGGTGATCTGCTCGCCGAACCACATGATCAGAACGGTGCCCGCGGTCAGGGTCAACATCGTGAGCAGGCGAAATCCCCAGCCGGGGTCGGGTACAACCACCATGCCGTTGGGCAGCGCTTGAATATTTTCAAGAAAGATGCTGACACCGTAGGCTTGCATGAAGGCGATCAGCACCGTGCCATAGCGGGTGTACTGGGTGATCTTCTTGCGCCCCTCTTCACCCTCTTTCTGCAGGCGCTGGAAATAAGGCATCACCGCGCCGAGCAACTGCAGGATGATCGAGGCCGAGATGTAGGGCATGATCCCGAGCGCAAAAATGGTGGCGCGGCTGAAGGCGCCACCGGCAAAGAGATCATAAAGCTGGAGAATGCCGCCGCCCTGCGCGTCTTGCAGGTAGGCCAGCAAGGCCTGGCTGTTGATGCCCGGGACCGGAATGTGCGTGCCGATCCGCTCCACCAGAAGCATGAGAAACGTGAAAATCACACGTTTCTTCAGCTCGGGGATTTTGAAAATGTTCTTGAAACTGCTGAGGATCATGACGTTTCAGTTCTTGGTTTGCGCGGACGCAGCGGTTGCCGGTTGAATGACGATGGCTTTGCCTCCGGCCTTCTCGATCTTCTCCTGCGCACCCTTGCTGAACCCATGGGCGTGCACTTCCAATGCCCGGCTCAGCTCGCCGTTGCCGAGAATCTTCACGGGAACGTTGCTCTTGCGAATCAGCCCGTTCTGCCGCAGCACTTCGGGCGTAATCTGGCTCACCTCGGTGAGCCGGTTGAGCAGGGCCAGATTGACCGGCTGAAACACGGTCTTGAAAATGTTGGTGAAGCCGCGTTTGGGAATGCGACGCTGCAACGGCATCTGGCCGCCTTCAAACCAGGCTTTGCGCTTGGCGCCGGAGCGGGAAAACTGGCCCTTGTGGCCGCGCGTCGAGGTGCCGCCGTGCCCGGAGCCGATGCCCCGGCCGATGCGTTTGGCCTTCTTGTGTGAGCCTTTGGCGTATTTCAAACTGGATAAGTCCATGATGTGCCGATTCCGGTGAGAAAGACGTGCTTAGATTTGTTCAACGGTTACCAAATGCCTCACCTTGGCCAGCATGCCGCGGATCTGCGGCGTGTCGCGGTGAACCACGCTCTGCCGAATGCGCCGCAAGCCCAAGGCCTTCATGGTGAGCTTTTGATTCTGCAGATGCCCAATGACGCTGCGAATCTGGGTGACCTTCAATTTCTTCTCTGTGCTCATGGCCTCACTTCACTGTCTTCAGTCATCGTCCGGGTAAACATCTCGCGCACCGTCATGCCGCGCCGGCGCGCCACTTCCGCCGCATCTGCTCAACGCGCGCATGGTGGCTTTCACGACATTATGGGGGTTGGCCGAGCCCAGCGATTTGGACAGCACGTCTTGAATGCCGGCGGCTTCCATGATGGCACGCACCGCCCCGCCGGCAATCACGCCGGTGCCTGGCGAGGCCGGCTTCAGAAAAACCTTGCCCGCGCCGTACTTGCCTTGCGTTTCGTGCGGCAAAGTGCCGTTGAGCACCGGCACCCGCACCAGGTTTTTCTTGGCATCCTCGGCACCCTTGGAGATGGCGTCGGTGACTTCCTTGGCCTTGCCCAAGCCGCAGCCGACGTGCCCCTTGCCGTCGCCCACCACCACGATCGCGTTGAAACCAAAACGGCGGCCGCCCTTTACCACTTTGGCGGTGCGGTTCACTGCGACGACATGCTCCTTCAGTTCCAGCTCACCCGAGCTGATTTTCTCTTTGCGTACCATAACTCTCCGTTAGAAGTGCAGACCGCCCTGCCGGGCACCATCGGCAAGAGCCTTCACGCGGCCGTGATAGACGTAGCCGCTGCGGTCAAACACGACGCTTTTGATGTTCATGGATTGCGCTTTCAGCGCCAGCGCGCGTCCGACGATGCTGGCCGCCTGCACCTTCGTCTCGGCTCGCTTGATCTCGTCGCGAATATCCTTGCTGACGGTCGAGACGGTCGTCAAGGTCTTCTTGGCGCTGTCATCAATCAACTGTGCATAAATGTTCTTCAGACTGCGAAAAACCACCAAACGCGGGCGACCGGGCGTGCCAACGATTTTCTTGCGGAACCGGAAAGATTTCTTCTTCTTGTCCCTCCGCACACGGGGTGCAATTCGCTTGAATCCCATAACCTCTCCCAGAATAGTATATCATTCGTTGGTTGCGTTACCTCAAGTCGAGCTTGGCGGCCTGGTCTCCCCTGCTCTGTGTTCGAGAAATAAGGAGGCGACCTCAATCAAGCCGCTGTCTTGCCGGCCTTGCGACGCACAACTTCGTCGCTGTATTTGATTCCTTTGCCCTTGTAAGGCTCCGGCGGTTTGAACGATCGAATCTTGGCGGCCACCTGTCCCACCAAACCCTTGTCAATGCCGCTGACTTTGATGCTGGTCTGCGACTCGCAGGTGATGGCAACGCCCTCCGGCGGCTGAAAGGCGATGGCATGGCCGAAGCCGAGTTGCAGCAACAGCCGCTTGCTCTTCATTTCCGCGCGGTAACCGACGCCGACGATTTCGAGCTTCTTCTCAAAACCCTGGGTCACCCCCAGAATCATGTTGTTGA
>JBBIKM010000052.1:14553-15817 GCA_037445455.1 bacterium
GATTTCTCATCATTGGGGCGGGTTACACTCACCTCCCCGCCCTCGACGCGCACGCCCATTTGGGGATGGAACGGACACGACAGCTCGCCTTTCGGTCCCTTCACTGTGACGGCGGAGCCGTCGACCGACACCTGCACCCCGCCGGGTATCGGAATTGCTTTTTTGCCTACGCGCGACACGGATGATTCCTTCTCAAGTTATTACCACACGTAACACAAGACTTCACCGCCGACATGAAGCTTGCGGGCATCGCGGTCGGTGATGACGCCCTTCGGCGTCGACAGGATGGCCAGGCCGTAATTGTTGAACACGCGCGGAAAATTCCGGACGCCGACGTACTTGCGCAAGCCGGGAAGGCTGATCCGGCGCAACCCGCGAATCACATGGCGCTCGTATTCGTCATACTTCAAATAGATGCGGATGAGATTCTGCTTGCCATCTTCGATGATCAAATAGTCCTTGATGTAGCCGTAATGCTGCAGGATCTTTGTAATGCTGATCTTGGTGCGCGACGCCGGGATATCCACCTTGGGATGCTTGGCTCTGCCGGCGTTGCGAATGCGCGTGAGATAATCTGAAATCGGATCAGTCTGCATGAATAGACTCCAAAACTTTCCCTTACCAACTCGCCTTGGTGACGCCCGGGATCTTGCCATCCAGGGACAACATGCGGAAACAGATACGGCACAGACCAAAACGGCGCAGATAAGCGCGCTGGCGGCCGCACTGCATGCAGCGGTTGTACCGGCGAGTGGAAAACTTCGGCGTCCGTTGTTGCTTGGCCCGCATTGACTTTTTTGCCACGTTCAATCCCTAACAATAAGTTGTGCTACTTGCGTCGGAAGGGCATGCCAAAACCCGCCAGCAGCTCATAGGCTTCCTCGTCGGACTTGGCGGTCGTCACAAACGTGATGTTCATGCCACGAATCTTGGTGACTTTGTCGTAGTTGATTTCCGGAAAAATGATCTGCTCCTTCACGCCGATGGAGTAGTTGCCGAAGCCGTCAAAGGCTTTTTCCGGCAGGCCGCGGAAATCACGAATGCGCGGCACGGCGATCGAAATAAAACGCTCCAGAAACTCATACATGCGCCAGCGCCGCAGGGTCACCATGCAGCCGATCGCCATGTTCTGCCGCAACTTGAAGTTCGAGATTGACTTCTTGGCGCGTGTCACGATCGGCTTCTGCCCAGTGATAATCTCCATGTCGCTCACCGCCGCATCCAGGTATTTCTGGTCGTCCACGGCATCCCCCACGCCCATGTT
>JBBIKM010000052.1:15835-31024 GCA_037445455.1 bacterium
CGCGGCACCTGCATGGGGTTGGCATAATTGAACCGCTTTTGCAGGGCCGGCACGATTTCCTTGCGGTAGGTCTGCAGCAACCCGGGAACATAGTCGGACGGCAGTTTCTCCTGCGGTTGCTTGCCACCCTTGCTCTCGGCCGCAGCGGCCTTGGCAGCGCCTTCGCCCTTGGCTTTGGCTTTGCCTTTCGCGGGCGCGCTGGTTTTGGACTTCTCTGCCATTACTTCACCTTCGCTTCGACAATGATCTCACCACTTTTCTTGGCAACGCGAACCCGATTCCGGGAGGTCTTGCTGGAGCTGTTGATGGTCTGAATGCCGATTCGCGTCGGAACCCCGAGCTTCGGGTCGATCAACATCACGTTCGACACGTGCAGCGGGGCTTCCTTCTCAATGATCCCGCCCTGCTGGTTGCGCTGGCTGGGCCGGGTGTGCCGCTTGATCAAATTGATCCCCTCCACGATCACGCGATTCTTTTCGGGGAACACCTTCAGCACCTTGCCCTGCCGGCCCCGGTGATCGCCGCTGATCACCACCACGATGTCATTCTTGCGAATTCTCATGCGAACCTTCCTCTTGCCGCGCACCGGCACTCACAACACTTCCGGCGCCAGCGAAATGATCTTCATGTACTGTTTGTCGCGCAGCTCGCGCGCCACCGGCCCGAAGATGCGCGTGCCCTTGGGCTCTTTTTCTTCGTTGATCAAAACCGCTGCATTTTCGTCAAAGCGGATGTACGAACCGTCCTTGCGGCGAACTTCGCGCTTGGTGCGCACGATGACGGCATGGCTGATGTCACCCTTCTTGATCGAGCCGCCGGGCGCCGCCGATTTGACGGCGACCACAATGATGTCGCCCACCGAACCGTACCGGCGCTTGCTGCCGCCCATCACCCGGATGCACATGACTTTCTTGGCCCCGGTGTTGTCGGCGACGTTGAGTCGCGTGTATTCTTGTACCATAATCCCACTCCCGTCGATGCTATTCAGGAATACCAGCAACTGGCGGAATATCCGATCGTTTGATGTTCCTGGCAGAAAGTGCGTTGACTGTTTACGGCACCGCGCCCTTACTTGGCCTTTTCCAGAACTTCGACCAGCCGCCATCTTTTCTGTTTGCTCAGCGGGCGCGTCTCCATGATCAGGACGGTATCGCCGATGCCGGCGCTGTTGCCCTCATCATGCGCCATGAACTTGGAAGTCTGCTTGAAATACTTTTTGTAGAGCGGATGCCGCACCAGGCGTTCGACGCTGACGACAATGCTCTTGTTCATCTTGTTGCTGATCACCTTGCCGATCTTGGTCTTGCGCTGATTTCGGGAGGTTGCAGCAGTCGCGGTGTTTTCCATAAACTGGCTCGTCACTGGTCTCTACGGTTAGCGGGTGGCCTCGCGAGGGGCGCGCCGGCCCGTGCGGTATTCTTGCAAAACCGTCTTCAAGCGCGCAATGTCGCGACGAATCATGCGCAAGCGCAGGGGATTGTCAAGCTGCCGCGTTGCGTGCTGAAAGCGGAAATTTTGATACTCTTCCATCAAATCTTTGAGCCGGCGTTCCAAATCCGCCGGGGTCAATTCTTTCAACTCATACCTTTTCATGAGCCTGCGGCCTGTTCGTTTACGAAATGAAAAAGGGGAAAAGGGACCTTACTCGCCAAACTCGCTGGCGCTCACAAATCGGGTCTTGATCGGAAGCTTGTGTGCCGCCAGCCGCATCGCTTCCTGCGCCACGTCCTTGGCCACGCCGCCGATCTCGAACAGAATCCGTCCCGGCTTGATCACCGCCACCCAATATTCCGGCGTGCCCTTGCCTTTACCCATGCGGGTTTCAGCGGGCTTTTCCGTGACCGGCTTGTCCGGAAACACGCGAATCCACACTTTGCCGCCCCGCTTGAGGTGGCGGGTCATTGCCACGCGGCTGGCTTCGAGCTGGCGCGCGGTGATCCACGCGGGCTCCACCGCTTTCAGCGCAAATTCGCCGAACGCGATGTGATTGCCGCGCTGTGCCGTGCCCTTCATGCGGCCGCGCTGCTGTTTGCGAAATTTCACTCTCTTCGGCATTAACATGGGATCTGATCTCCTTGCTCACATGCGGCGGTCGCCGATGATCTCACCGCGGCAAATCCACACCTTGACGCCGATGGTGCCATAGGTCGTCTTCGCAGTGGCGCGCGCAAAATCGATGTCTGCACGCAGCGTGTGCAGCGGAATGCGGCCCTCCTTGTACTGCTCGGTGCGGGCCATTTCCGCGCCGCCCAGCCGGCCGGCGCAAAAAACACGCACGCCTTCCGCGCCCATGCGCATGGTGCCGGTGATGGCCTTTTTCATGGCGCGTTTGAAGGCAATCTTGGCTTCAAGCTGGTGCGCGATGTTCTCCGCCACCAAATAGGCGTCAAGCTCCGGCCGTTTGATCTCGTTGATGTTGAGCTGAATTTCCTTCTTGGTCACGCGCTGCAGCTCTTCCTTCAGCTTGTCGACTTCGGAGCCTTTGCGGCCGATCACAATGCCCGGCCGCGCCGTGTGAATGGTGATTGTGATGCGCTTGTCCGAGGGATCACGTTCGATCTGGATGGTGGAAACGCCGGCGCGCTGCAAACGGCTGCGCACATAGCGGCGCAGATGCAGATCCTCTTTGAGCTTGTTCTGAAAGTTCCGCCCGCCGAACCAATTCGATTCCCAGTCGCGCACGATGCCCAGGCGCAAACCGATGGGATTGGTTTTCTGACCCAAAAGACCTCCTCGCTAGTTAGCTTGATTGTCCAACGGTTGTCCGTCCGAAACCACAATGGTGATGTGGCAGGAACGTTTGCGAATGCGCGAGGCCCGGCCCATGGAGCCGGCGCGGAATCGCTTCATGGTGAAGCCGCCGTCGACAAATGCCCGCATGACAAAAAGATCCTCGGTGGAAGCCTTCTTGGATTCCGTGCCATTGATGTAATTCGCCACGGCGGAGCGAATCGTCTTCTCGATCGGCAATGCCGCCCGTTTACGGGTGAAATGCAAGACATTGAGCGCGTCATCGACGCCCTTGCCCCGGACGAGATTGATCACTCGCCGGACTTTACGCGGAGACATGCGCAAGTAGCGCAGTTTGGCACGTGCTTCCATGACTCGATTGATCTCCTAAGCTGCTGGTGCGGCTTTAACTTTGGTCGTTTTCTCGGTGGCCGATTTGCCGGCGTGGCCGCGAAACGTGCGGGTCGGCGCAAATTCACCGAGTTTGTGACCGACCATGTTTTCGCTGATGAACACCGGGATGAACTTGTTGCCATTGTGAATGGCCAGCGTGTGACCGACAAACTCCGGGGTGATCGTCGAGCGGCGTGCCCAGGTCTTGACCACCTTGCGCTCATTGCGCTTGTTCATCTCCGCAATTCGTTTGGCCAGATTCTCGTCGACGTAGGGGCCTTTTTTAACACTTCGCGGCATGTGCTTTCAACCTCTCTTTAGAGAGACTTATTGAGACTGAGACCTTTGCGTGACTTGATGATGTACTTGCTCGAGGCTTTCTTGCGCCGGCGCGTCTTCAAACCCTTGGCCTTCTGGCCCCAGGGCGAGCAGGGATGGCGCCCGCCCGAGCTTTTGCCTTCACCGCCACCCATCGGGTGATCCACCGGGTTCATCGCAACGCCTCGCACCCGCGGCCGCCAGCCCAGCCAGCGCGAGCGGCCGGCCTTGCCCCAACTGATGTTTTCATGGTCCGTGTTGCCCACCTGCCCGATGGTGGCGCGATTTTCCACCCGCACCATGCGCACCTCGCCGGAGGGCAGCTTGAGTTGGGCATAGCTGCCTTCGCGTGCCACGAGTTGAACCGCGCTGCCGGCACTGCGCGCGAGCTGGCCGCCGCGTCCCTGGCGCAATTCGACATTGTGCACCGTCAAGCCCAGGGGAATCTGGCTTAACGGCAGGCAGTTGCCCACGCGAATCTCGGCGGTTGGACCGGAAGCGACGACATCGCCCACGTTCAAGCCAATGGGCGCAAGGATGTAGCGCTTCTCACCGTCGGCGTAATGCACCAGCGCGATGCGCGCCGAGCGGTTGGGGTCGTATTCGATCGCGGCGATCTTGCCGGGAATGCCGTCTTTCTCGCGCTTGAAGTCGATGCGACGGTAGTGGCGCTTGTGGCCGCCACCGCGATGCCGGCTGGTCACCCGTCCCTGATTGTTGCGCCCGCCTGATTTGCGCTTCGGCTCCAGCAGGGACTTTTCCGGCTGCGTCTTGGTGATTTCCTCGAACGTCGACACCGTGCGATAGCGCAAGCTCGGTGTCAGCGGTCTGAACGTTTTGATCGGCATATGAAATCCTGATTTCTCGCTGGTCTGGGTGATTGCCCGCCCGCTGCCGGCGTCACGTGGTCAATCCCGCATAAAAATCGATTTTCTGGCCTTCTTTGAGCGTCACCACCGCCTTCTTGAAATTGCGGCGCTTGCCCGTGGTCACGCCGCGGCGGGTGTTCATGCGCTTGCTCTTGCCCTTCACCGTGATCACGTGCACGTCGAGGACTTCGACATTGAACTTCTTTTGCACGGCGCGCTTGATCTCGAACTTGTTGGCATCGGGCAAAACCTCGAAGCCATATTTGTTCTTGGATTCGCTCAAGATCAAATTCTTCTCCGTCAGCAGCGGCCGACGCAAAATCTCTTCCGGGGTTCTCATGCCTGCAACACTCCCGCGAGCCGGGACACGGCGCTCTCTTGAATGAACAGCTTCTGGCAATTGAGCAATTCGAAGGTGGAGACATCTGAACCCACCTGCAGCCGCAGGCGATAGAGATTGCGGCTTGCGCGCAGCAAGGTCGGGTCAGCCTGCGGAATCAACAGCAGCGATTTGAGCTTGTCGGCTCCGAGATTTTTCAGGATGCCGGCCATCTCCCGCGTCTTGCCGCTGGCAACGGTAAAATCCTCCACGACCACGATTTCACCGGCCTTGGCCTTCAACGACAAGGCCGAGCGGCGCGCCAGCTTCTTCACTTTTTGATTGACGGCCTGGCTGTAATCCCGCGGTTGCGGCCCGAACACACGACCGCCACCCACCCACACCGGCGACCGCGTGGAGCCGGCGCGCGCCACACCACGGCCCTTTTGCTTCCACGGCTTCTTGCCGCCGCCGCTCACCTCTTTGCGGGTCTTGGTCTTGTGCGTGCCCTGGCGCTGGTTGGCCTGTTGCGCCTTCACGGCAAGATAGATCACATGCCGGTTGGGCTCGATGGCGAAGATCTCGTCGGGGAGATCAATGGTTTTGCCGGATTTCTGGCCGTCCTTTGTATAAACCTCGACTTGCATGTCACTCTCACTTGGAGATGATAACAATACTGTTGTTGGCGCCCGGAATACTGCCCCGCAGCATCAGAATGTTGTTTTCTGCATCGACTTTGACGACCCGCAGGTTGCGAACGGTGACACGCTCGCCGCCCATGCGGCCGGCCATCCGCATACCCTTCCACACCCGTGAGGGATAGGAGCTTCCGCCCATCGAGCCTGGCGCACGCGTGCGGTCGCTCTCGCCGTGGGTTACCGGGCCGCCGCCGAAATGATGCCGTTTGACGACGCCCTGAAAGCCCTTGCCCTTGCTGGTGCCGATGGCTTTGACGAGATCGCCGACTTTGAAAATGTCGGCTTTGATCGCATCACCCAGCTTGAAGCCGGCGAAGTTCTCAAAATCGCGGAATTCCCGGACGTGCTGCAGCACGGGCACGTTGGCCTTGGCAAAATGCCCGGCTTCGGCCTTGTTGATTTTCTTTTGGCGCTTCTCCGCGAAGCCGAGCTGCAGCGAATCGTAACCGTGTTTTTGCTGGGTGCGGATCTCGGAGACATAGCATGGCCCGGCCTGCACCACCGTCACCGGCACGCTGTTTCCCTTTTCGTCGAAAATGCGTGAATGCCCCAGCTTCTTGCCGATCAAGCCAGTCATAATCGCCTTTGCAAGTTTGAATCCAATCTTCTGTCACGTCCAGCGCGCGGCGCGGCCTCAGACCTTGATTTCGACATCGACGCCTGCGGGCAATTCCAGTTTCATCAACGCGTCCACCGTCTTGGCATTTGAGTTGAGAATATCGATCAAGCGCTTGTGGATGCGGGTCTCGAATTGCTCGCGCGATTTCTTGTCAACGTGCGGAGAGCGCAACACCGTATAGATGGACCGTTTCGTCGGGAGAGGGATCGGGCCGGAAATCGCAGCGCCCGTCTGCTTCGCCGTTCGAATAATCTTGTCGGTCGATTTGTCGATCAACCGGTGATCGTGCGCTTTCAACTTGATCCGTATCTTTTGTCCAACCACGACGAACTCACTCCGAGTTTCAATTGCGATTCACAACAACAGGAATTCCGCAGACGTCCCAACAAAACAAAGGGCATCGCTCTCTTCACGATGCCCATATCGCACGCGGGCCGCGTTTGCTATCTTGCCATTACTCCCTGATCTTCGCCACCGCCCCGGCACCGATGGTGCGGCCACCTTCGCGGATGGCGAAGCGCAGGCCTTCATCCATGGCAATGGGAGTGATCAGCTCGACTTCCATGGTGATGTTGTCGCCGGGCATGACCATCTCCACGCCCTGCGGCAGATGCGCCACGCCGGTCACATCCGTGGTGCGGAAGTAGAACTGCGGACGATAACCATTGAAGAACGGGGTATGGCGGCCGCCTTCTTCTTTCTTCAGCACGTAAACCTCGGCCGAAAACTTGGTGTGCGGAGTAATCGTGCCCGGCGCCGCGATGACCATACCGCGCTCCAGCTCTTCCTTGTCCACGCCGCGCAGCAGCAACCCGACGTTGTCCCCTGCTTCACCTTGATCAAGCAGCTTGCGGAACATTTCAACGCCGGTGACGACGGACTTGCGCTTGGCGCCCAGGCCGACGATTTCCACTTCATCACCCACTTTGATGCGGCCGCGCTCGATACGGCCGGTGCCGACCGTGCCGCGACCGGTGATCGAAAACACGTCTTCCACCGGCATCAGGAACGGTTTGTCGATGTCGCGAACCGGCGTCGGAACATAACGGTCAACCGCGTCCATCAACTCAAACAGCGACTTGTTCTTCTCCGGATCGTTGGGATTGCTGAGCGCCTCCAGCGCGCTGCCGCGAATGATCGGAATCTCGTCGCCCGGAAACTGATACTGCTTGAGCAGGTCGCGCAGTTCCAGCTCCACCAATTCCAACAGCTCGGGGTCATCGACCATGTCAACTTTGTTCAGGTAGACGACGATGTAGGGCACACCGACCTGACGCGCCAGCAGGATGTGCTCACGGGTTTGTGGCATGGGGCCGTCGGCGGCGCTCACCACCAGGATGGCACCGTCCATCTGCGCCGCGCCGGTGATCATGTTCTTGACATAGTCGGCGTGGCCGGGGCAGTCGACGTGGGCGTAATGGCGTTTTTCGGTTTCATACTCGACGTGCGCGGTGTTGATCGTGATGCCACGAGCCTTTTCTTCGGGTGCGTTGTCGATCTGATCGTAGCTCTTGAACTGCGCCAGACCTTTTTTCTCGAGCGCTTGCGTGATCGCCGCCGTCAACGTGGTTTTGCCGTGATCGACATGACCAATCGTGCCGATATTCACATGCGGCTTGTTGCGCACAAACTTTTGTTTTGCCATGAATCAATCCTCCCGATGGGAACGTTGGGATGAAGTCATTGTTGACAGCTTCAGACGGTTAAGCGATCCGGCGAAACACCGCGATCAATCATCTTTGACTCTTGACGCTTTCGGTCAGGGTGTCCGCAATGGACTGGGGGACCTGATCGTAATGAGAAAACTGCATGGTGTAGATGGCGCGCCCCTGCGTAATTGAGCGCAAGGTCGTCGCATAGCCGAACATTTCACTGAGCGGCACGGTGGCAGCGATCACTTGAGCATCGGCACGCGGGAACATGCCGCGAATGCGGCCGCGCCGGGAATTCAGGTCACCCATCACATCGCCCATGTAACTCTCGGGCACCACGACCTCCACATCCATCACCGGTTCCAGCAGAACCGGAGAAGCCTTCTTGGCGGCATCCTTAAACGCCATTGAACCGGCGATCTTGAAGGCCATTTCGGAGGAATCAACCTCGTGGTAGGAGCCGTCGATCAGGCTGACTTTCACATCAACCACCGGATAGCCCGCGAGCACGCCGTTTTGCAGGGCCTGCTGAATGCCTTCCATCGCCGGTTTGATGTATTCTTTCGGAACCACGCCGCCAATGATCTTGCTTTCGAATTCAAAGCCCTTCCCCGGTTCATTCGGCTCGAGTTCGATCACGACGTGCCCATACTGGCCGCGGCCGCCGCTCTGCCGGATGAATTTGCCCACGCCCTCAACCTTCTTGCGAATGGTTTCTTTATAGGCAACTTGCGGCTTGCCGACATTGGCATGAACCTTAAACTCCCGCAACAAACGGTCAACCAGGATTTCCAAATGCAACTCGCCCATGCCGGCGATCAAGGTTTGACCGGTTTCCTCGTCGGTGCGAACTTTGAAAGTGGGATCTTCTTCGGCGAGTTTGGCGAGCGATTCGCCCAGCGCATCCTGGTCGGCCTTGGTTTTAGGCTCGATCGCCACTGAAATGACCGGCTCCGGGAAGTGCATCGCTTCGAGCACCACCGGTTTCTTTTCATCGCAGAGGGTGTGGCCGGTTTTGGTATTCTTCAAACCGACGGCCGCCACAATATCGCCCGCCTGCGCCTGCTCAATATCGTCGCGCTTGTTGGCGGACATCAACAACAAGCGGCCCACCCGTTCTTTGCTGCCGGTGGAGCTGTTGTAAACGTAACTGCCGACATTGATCGAGCCGGAATAGACCCGGAAGTAAGTGAGCTTGCCGACGTAGGGGTCCGTCATGATCTTGAAAGCCAGCGCCGCAAACGGCTCCGACGGTGACGGCTTGCGGATGACTTCCTCATTGGTCTTGGGATGTGTCCCCTTGACGTCCGGCAAATCGCTGGGGGCCGGCAAATAGAAGGTGACCGCATCGAGCAGACGCTGCACGCCCTTGTTCTTGAAAGCCGAGCCGCACAAAACCGGAACCATGCTGACGTCGATCGTCGCTTTGCGAATGGCTGCGCGAATTTCATCTTCACCGATCGGCTCGTCGTGCAGATACTTCACCATGAGTGAATCGTCATAATCCGAGACCGCTTCGAGCAATTTGGTGCGATACTCTTTGGCTTTATCCGCGAGTTCCTTGGGGATGTCGATTTCCTCCCATTCCTTGCCCAGAACGTCATCGGCATACACAACTGCCTTCATCTTGATCAAATCGATCAAGCCGGTGAACAGCTCCCCTTCGCCCAGGGGAATCTGGAGCGGGACGGCGTTGGCCCCCAGCCTCTCCTTGATCATTTGAATCGCGCCGTAGAAATCAGCGCCAACGCGATCCATTTTATTGATGAAGGCCAGGCGCGGCACGCGATAGCGGTCGGCCTGGCGCCAGACCGTTTCGGATTGCGGTTCGACGCCGCCCACGGCACAAAAAAGCGCAACGGCACCATCCAGAACACGCAGCGAACGTTCAACTTCAATGGTGAAGTCCACGTGACCAGGCGTGTCAATGATGTTGATGCGATGATTCTTCCAATAGCAGGTGATGGCGGCGGAAGTAATCGTGATCCCACGCTCCCGCTCCTGCTCCATCCAATCGGTGGTGGCGGCACCGTCATGGACCTCGCCCATGCGATGGATTCGACCCGTATAGAACAGAATGCGTTCCGTCGTGGTCGTTTTTCCGGCATCAATGTGCGCCATGATGCCGATGTTTCGGGTTTTTGATAGATCTTGGCTCATAGACATAAAAAACTCCACTTTTCCTAAGAGAAAACCCGACGTGCTTTTCTCTCAAGGCGAGTGGAGATTGCTCGCAACAGCACACTTCAGGTTATGCACCTGACGGGAGGATCAGGCTTCTCGATGTAAGTTGAAACGTAATCAATCGCAGCTTTTGAATTGCGACAAAGCGCCTTTCACGCGCGGTTCACCAGCGGAAGTGCGAGAAGGCTCGATTGGCTTCGGCCATCTTGTGAGTATCTTCGCGTTTCTTGATGGCATTGCCTTCCTTGTTGGAGGCCGCGAACAGTTCATTGGCGAGCCGCTCCGCCATCGTCTTCTCACTTCGTTCACGGGCATACCCCACCAGCCACCGGATCGCCAATGCCTGCTGACGCTGCGCCCGTACTTCCACGGGAACCTGGTAGTTGGCACCACCCACGCGGCGGGATTTCACTTCGAGCAGAGGTTTCACATTGTCAACGGCCTTCTCGAAAACCTGCAGCCCCTTGCGGCCACTCTTCTCCTCGGCGAGATCAATCGCCCGATAGAAAATCTTCTCCGCGATGCTGCGTTTTCCGCGCTCCATCAAGCCATTGATGAACTTGGTCACCAGGATGCTGCCGTATTTGGGGTCGGGCAACACCTCACGCTTCAGAACTCGTTTTCGTCTCGGCATGGCTCAAAAGGGTTATTTGCTTGCTGTTGATTTCTTCTTCGTCCCGTACTTCGAGCGCCCTTGATTGCGCTCTTGCACTCCGGCCGTGTCGTACACCCCACGCACGATATGATAGCGCACGCCCGGCAAATCCTTTACTCGTCCCCCGCGAATCAATACAATGGAGTGCTCCTGGAGATTGTGGCCTTCACCGGGAATGTAGGCGGTGACCTCGTAGCTGTTGGTCAACCGCACGCGGGCCACTTTCCGCAGCGCGGAATTCGGCTTTTTGGGTGTGGTTGTGTACACTCTTGTACAAACACCTCGCCGTTGCGGAGAGCCAGCCAGAGCCGGCGCGGTCGTTTTGCGACCGATTTTTTTCCTCCCGAGGCGGACCAATTGACTGATGGTAGGCAAGCAGGCTCCTATAAAATTACAGAACGTGAATATACACAAGTGGCTCTAATAAAGCAATATTTTTTATTCTGGCACTGCCAGCATGGCGATACACTCACCTCATCCGACCGCAGTTTTGATGGTGGTCTCCATTTCACCCACTTGACCATTGGGAAAAACCCGCAGCCGTCTGAATTTGCTCAGACCCGTGCCCGCCGGAATGAGGTTACCCATGATGACATTCTCTTTCAAGCCCAGCAGCTTGTCGGTCTTCCCTTCGATGGAAGCCTCGGTGAGCACACGCGTGGTCTCCTGAAAAGACGCCGCGGAAATGAAACTGTCCGTGGTCAAGGAGGCCTTGGTAATTCCGAGCAGCAAGGGCTGAAAAGTTGCCGGTTTTGCCGGGCGGAATTTGATCGGGTCCTTGCCGGCGGCCTTCAGCTTCTCATTCAAGCGATCCACTTCCGCCTGATCGAGCAACGCCTCGGCCACCAGTTTGGAATCACCGGGATCGGTAATCACCACCCGCTGTTTCATCAACTCATTCTCTGCCAGAAAGCGAATCTTGTCAACTTGATCGCCTTCCAGATAAGCGGTGTCGCCCGGATCTTCGATTTTCACCTTCTGCAGCATCTGCCGCACGATGACTTCAATATGCTTGTCATTGATGCGAACACCTTGCAGGCGATACACTTCCTGGATCTCATTCACCAGGTATTCCTGCACTTTGTTCGGTCCCATGATGTTCAAAATATCCTGCGGCGCGATCGAGCCTTCCGACAGTTTCTCACCGGCTTGCACCCAGTCACCGTCGTGAACGAGGACATGCTTGCCGTACGGGATTTGATACACTTTCTCTTCCTTGCCGTCCCGCGAAGCAATGGTGATCTTGCGCACGCCGCGCCGAATTTCGCCGAATTTGACCTGCCCGTCAATCTCGCTGACAATCGCCGGCTCTTTTGGCCGCCGTGCTTCAAACAGCTCCGCCACGCGCGGCAATCCGCCGGTGATGTCGCGCGTCTTGGCGATTTCGCGCGGAATCTTCACCAGCACGTCGCCGGCCTTGACCTCCTGGCCGTCGTGCACTTGCAGGTGGGAACGGGTCGGCAAGATGTAAGTGCTCAGCTTGCGGTCGCCGTCCATGATATGAATTTGCGGGCTGAGATTCCGCAAACGCGTCTCGATGATGACCCGCTGCTTCAGGCCGGTCGTCTCATCAAGCTCCTCGCGCAACGTGATATTCTCGCGGATATCCACGAACTTGATGACGCCGTCGTGATTGGCGAGGATGCTGGCGGTGTAGGGATCCCAACGGAAGAGAATCTTGCCACGCCGAACCGTCTCATCTTCCTTCACCAGCAGGTTGGCGCCGTAGGGAATGATGTAGTGCGCCACCGTGCGGTTGTTCTCATCGATAATCTTGAGTTTGCCATTCCGGCCGACCGCGATGGTGGTGCCGTCGCCATGCAACACTGCCTTGAGATTCTCAAACTTCACAATGCCGTCATTCTTCGCGCTCAATTGCGATTGTGCGGCAATGCGAGAAGCCGTGCCACCGATGTGGAAAGTCCGCAGGGTCAACTGCGTGCCCGGTTCGCCGATGGATTGCGCCGCCATCACGCCCACGGCCTCGCCAATATCCACCATCTTGCCGGTGGCGAGGTTGCGGCCGTAGCAGCGCGCACACACACCGCGCTCGGCTTCGCACGTCAACACGGAACGAATCAACACCGTCTCCAGGCCAATGTTGGAAATCAGATCGGCCCGGTCTTCATCGATGAGGTCACCGGCGGCACAAATGCTGTCGCCGGAATCCGGATTGTAGATGTCTTCCTGCGCGACGCGGCCCAAGATGCGGTCGCGCAACGGCTCAATGACTTCTTCGCCTTCCTTCAAATCGCCGATGCGCAAGCCGAGAATCGTGCCGCAGTCTTCCATCGAGATGATGACATCCTGCGCCACATCAACCAGGCGGCGGGTGAGATAGCCGGCGTCCGCGGTTTTCAACGCCGTGTCTGCCAGACCTTTGCGCGCGCCGTGCGTGGAGATGAAGTATTCCAACACCGACAGGCCTTCACGGAAATTCGCGGTGATGGGGTTCTCGATGATCTCTCCCATCTGGCCGGTCATCTTCTTCTGCGGCTTGGCCATCAAGCCACGCATGCCGGCGAGCTGCCGAATCTGCTCCTTTGAGCCACGCGCGCCGGAATCGGCCATCATGAAAATCGGATTGAAGCCCTGGCGGTCAGCCTGCAGCCGGTCGAACATCTTTTCTGCCACGTCACTGGTGGTGTGCGTCCAGATGTCGATAATCTGGTTATAGCGTTCGCCGTCGGTGATGACGCCCTTCTCATATTGATTCTGAATGGTGTGCACCTTCTTGAAGGCGTCATCAAGAAATTTGTTCTTCTCGTCGGGAATGATCACGTCTTTCACGCCCACCGTTACGCCGGAGAGCATGGCATAATGGAAACCGAGCTGCTTGAGCTCATCCAGGAACAGGGCGGTCTTGTAGTTGCCGAGCTGTTTGTAAACCTGGGAAGTCAGCTCCTCCAGGCGCTTCTTGGTGAGCAACTCATTGACGAAGCCAACTTCGCGCGGCACGATGCGGTTGAGCAGCACGCGGCCCACCGTCGTCTCAATAATTTTGCCATCGATGCGAACCTTGATCTTCGCATGCAGCGCGATTTGGTTGGTATGATAGGCAATGTTGACTTCATCGACGCTGGCAAAAATTTTCCCTTCACCCGGCAAACCGCTCTTTGCCTTGGTGAGATAATAGACGCCCAAGACGATGTCCTGGCTGGGAATCGCCAAAGGCCGCCCGGATGCCGGCGACAGGATATTATGGCTCGACAGCATCAGCAAACGGGTCTCGGTTTGCGCATAATAGCTCAACGGCACGTGCACCGCCATTTGGTCGCCGTCGAAGTCCGCATTGAAGGCCGCGCACACCAGCGGGTGAATCTGAATCGCCTTGCCTTCAATTAGAATCGGTTGAAAGGCCTGGATGCCGAGGCGGTGCAGCGTGGGTGCCCGATTGAGCAGGATGGGATGATCGTCGATGATCTCTTCCAGGATGTCCCACACGCTGCCATCGCGGCGGTCGACCATCTTCTTCGCACTCTTCACCGTCTTGGCAATCGAACGTTCCACCAGCTTGCGGATGACAAAGGGCTTGAACAGCTCGAGCGCCATTTCCTTGGGCAGGCCGCACTCATGCAGCCGCAGCTCCGGGCCGACGACGATGACCGAACGGCCGGAGTAGTCGATGCGCTTGCCGAGCAAGTTCTGGCGAAAACGCCCCTGTTTGCCGCGCAGCATGTCCGAAAGCGACTTCAGCGGGCGGTTACCGTCGCCGCGCACCGCCGCCGTCTTGCGGCCGTTATCAAACAGGGCATCGACCGCCTCTTGCAGCATGCGCTTCTCGTTGCGCAAGATCACTTCCGGCGCCTTGATCTCCATCAGCTTTTTCAGGCGATTGTTGCGGATGATGACGCGGCGATAAAGATCATTCAAGTCCGACGTCGCAAAACGGCCGCCTTCCAGGGGCACCAACGGCCGGAGTTCCGGCGGAATCACGGGAATGACGGAGAGCACCATCCACTCCGGGCGATTGGTGCTGCGCTTGATCGCCTCGATCACTTTCAGGCGCTTCAGGGCTTCGGTTTTGCGTTGAAACGAGGTCTCCGTTTTGACCTGTTGGCGCAAGTCCACCGAAAGCTGCGCCGGATCAGCACGCTTGAGCAAATCCAGCACCGCTTCGCCGCCGATCTTGGCAACGAAAGGCTCGGCGCCGGGCTCGCTGCTGCCACTGGTCTCGCCCATTTCCGACATGATGCGGAAATAGTCGTCTTCGGTGATCAGCTCTTTGGGTTTGAGGCCGCTGCGGCCGGGCTGGATGACGACGTAGGATTCATAATAGATAACCTTTTCCAGATCCTTGCCGCTCATGCCCAGGATATAGCCAATCTTCGAGGGCAGGGCCTTCCAGTACCAAATATGAACCACCGGCACCGCGAGCGTGATATGCCCCATGCGTTCGCGGCGCACGGACTTGGTGGTCACTTCCACGCCGCAGCGATCACAGACAATGCCTTTATAACGAATGCGCTTGTATTTGCCGCAATGGCACTCCCAATCGCGCACCGGGCCGAAAATCTTTTCGCAGAACAAGCCGTCTTTCTCCGGCTTGAACGAACGATAGTTGATCGTCTCCGGCTTGGTCACTTCGCCATGCGAACGCTCGAGGATCTTGTCCGGCGAGGCGAGGCTGATGGCGATGGCATTGAAGCTGCGACGGGTGGCCGCATCTTGTTTCGGAAAGTAAGTCAAAACTCACCTCCACTGCATCAGAGAGGTTATTCCAAAAACATCCGTTTTCACAAAGTCATACCC
>JBBIKM010000053.1:0-26996 GCA_037445455.1 bacterium
ATTAACTCTTCAAGTTTAGAATACAATTCTAACTTTCCACCAACAGATAGATTAAGGCCAACTGATGAAAAAGCCTTTATCAGTTGGGTTGTTTCTATCGGTTGGGAAATTTTTGTGCTGGCCGAAGGGCCAAGTTCTCAGCTTGCCTGAAAACTCGCGCAGTCTGTTACAAGCGATATCTCGGCAAGACAGCACAGACTTTTTGCAACAGATAGAAAAACCCAACGGCCAGGGTTTTGGCAGTTGGGTTCTTCTGTCTGGTGGCAATTACCTTCTTGCTTGCGGCTTGTCCTCGCGTTGGGATGAACGCATTCTCCCGGCGGCGAGCGTCTTGCTTCTTCGTCGCCCTTTTCGCAATTCATGACTTCGGTTCGCGCCGGCGCATGAGAAAAACCAGCACCGCCCCGGCGAGAATCATCGCCAGGCTGATGATCTGCGCGAGCGTCATCCAACCAAAGGCGACCCTGGGGGTGCGCCGCCAAAATTCCGTGATGAAGCGCTCGCTTCCCGCGGCAATAAGGTAGAAACCCGACAATGTCCCGGGCACAAATCCCTTGCGCCGGACTTTCCAGATGAGGGTGAACGCCGTCAGCAACAACACGATGTCATAAAGCGGAGTCGGATGGACGCGTTCGGTGGTTGGCACCACGCCGTGCGGAAACGCCATGGCCCAGGGCACGTCGGAAGGCGGGCCGTAATCACCGTCGGCTGAGAGAAAGCAACCCATGCGGCCGAAACTCTGACCGACGAGCAGTTGCACGGCCACCACATCGACCGTCGGCCAAAACGGCATTTTGAAATGCTGGATTGTCCACATCACCGCTGCGGCGCCGCCGAATAAGCCGCCATACCACACCAGCCCCGCGCCGTTGAAAACGGTCGCAAATGACTCATCCACATTGCGCCAATAGTGAACCACGATCGGCAGTCGCGCGCCGAGGTAGCCCAGGAGCAGCGAGAGAAACACCGCCGGTTTGCTGAACAACGGTGCCGTGCTTTTCCTTGTTTTGATTGTCACCAGCCGCCAGGCCCAGGGCAGCATCATGCCGAGCAGGCCGCCGTACCAGCTCAAGCCGCCGCGCCAAAAGACGTCGCCAAGGGGTGCGGCGAAGAGAGGCCAATGCTCGATCATGTAGTAGATCCGCGCACCTGCAAATCCGCCGATCAACGCCGCGGTGGCGATGGTTACGGCCAGGTCGGGATCGAGGCCGAGGTGGCGGAATTCACCGCGCATCAGCAGCGTGCCCACCAAAAAGCCGAGCATCGCCATTAAGCCGAAGCTGTGAATCGTAAGCGGGCCGAGACTGAAGAGATCAGGATACATGCGTTATTGCAGTGAGGTGGCGCGCGGTTTTTCCCACGGCGGCGCGGGTGAAGTGGCCCCGGTTTTGCGATGGCCATAGCGCTCGGCAATCAGCGCGACGACGTGCGGCACTTCGTGCACCTGAAGGAGCTGATAGATTTCATTGCGAACCTGAAACGAGCCGTTTGTCATGTCGCAATCGCAGACTTCCAGGCCGTCGGTGCAGGAGCCGCAGGGGCAAATGAACTGGGCAGCGACTTCGTAGACTTGCGGATATTGTGCGGCCAGCGCTCCACCGCGCAAGCTCGAATCAAAACCGTTGTGCGTGTGGCCGGCGGACGACGGCCGGTTGGCAAAGTACATCAGCAGTGCGCCGGCGGCGAGGCCGGCAGCCAGCAGGAGCGCGCCCAAAAACCAGGAACGCGAATCGGCCGGCACCGGTGCGGCGGTTTTGGAGCGGGGAATGATCAGTGCGCCACAGGCATCGCAAAACTTGGCGCGGCGTGTGACGCGGTGTCCACAAGATGAGCATTTCATGGCGGGTCCAGACTCCGGTCGTTGAACGGGATGGCAGAGCATTTTCCGCAAGTTTGCCGCACAGCATAGCAAAGTCAGAGCACAAATGCAAGCAGCGCCTCGGCCCGCGGGCATTGCCGCACGGGCCGCGGCAGACTCCGACACTCGCCAGGCTGTGCGGCAAGGATCCTGCATGAAGAACGGGGCAAAGCCCCAGGTTCTTCACCTGGCCTCTGCGGCATGACCGGCCAGAGCTGTCCCAACAAATCGTGGTGACGGCACGCTACGCCGCGGTTTGCAGCCGCATGCAAGTTGCCGTGGCACAGGCGCTCAGCTCGAATTCCGACGAACGGCGCACGCTGGCCGGCACTTGCTCGCGTGAGATCACCTCGAAGCCTGCACGCGCCGCCAGGCCGGCAATGGTTGTGGTGAGCAGATAGAAATCTCTGACGCCGGCTTGTTGCGCCCGGGTAAGCAGCGTCTGCCAGAGCATCTTTCCGATCCCTCTGCCGCGCCATGCCGGCGCCACCGCGAAGGAACGCAGCAACCCCTCACTCCCGAAGCGTTCCATCGCAAACACACCAATGAGATGGCCGTTGTGCTCCGCCACCACGGCGTTCGTCAGCGCTTCCGGCAAACCATTGTCGGGCAGACCGCTCCCGGCCAGGAGTCCGGCAATGGCGTCATGATCACCGGCCGTGGCAGCGCGCACCGAAACCGCCGGTTGTTCATGAGACAGCGGCTTGCGGCCCACGACCTTGACGCTCGCCAGTTTGATTTGCTGGAGCAACTGCGGATGCGATGCAATGAGACTGCCGTACCTGGCGTTGAGCTGATCATCGCCCAACACCAAGCCGCGAATCATGGCTTCGTCATAGTCCAGGCGCGCGTCGACGCGAACCTCGGCCAGCCCCGCCTGCGTCAGCAACCGCAGGTAATCCGCGGTGGGGATGGCCCCGCCGACGCAGCCGCAGTAGGATTCGTTGTCGTGCTTGATGAAGTCGGGCAGCGCTTCCGCCACAATATCGCTGATGGCGACGCGGCCGCCGGGTTTGAGCACGCGCTGAATTTCGGAGAAGACTTTGGGTTTTTCGGGGGAAAGGTTGATGACGCAATTCGAAATGACCCAATCGACGCTGCTGTCGGCAACCGGCATGTTCTCGGCTTCACCCTGGCGAAATTCCACATTGGTGTAACCGCCTGCCGCGGCGTTGCGGCGCGCGGCCTCCAGCATCGCCGGCGTCATGTCGAGACCGATCACCCTGCCGGTCGGCCCCACCTTCTGCGCGGCGATGAAGCAGTCAATGCCGGCGCCTGAGCCGATGTCGAGCACGGTTTCGCCGGGTTTGACTTCGGCGAACGCGAGGGGATCGCCGCAACCGAAGCTTTTTTCCGCAGCCTCGGCGGGCAGCGTGGTGAGTACGTCCTCGCGATAGCCTGCCAGCCGCGGAATCGTCAGGCTGCCCGCTTGCCCTTTGCTGCAGCAGCCGCTGCGCTGGCCGGTTACGGCCCTGGCATAGTAATCCTGTACCAGCGTTTTGACGTCGGTTTGTGCCGGCTGGCTCTGCTGGGGCGTGCTGCCACAGCATCCGCCGGCGGCCGGCGCCAGCTTGAGTGTGCGTGGTGTCGTTGTATCAGGCATGGGTTCTTCCTTTTGGGTTGAGTCGTTGCAGGTTGATTGGTTGTTCGACCTTCTCCGGGCAGCAACAGGTGGCCAGCCAGTCGTGCACGGCGAGGGACAGCAATTCCAGACTTTCCAAAACTTGTTCCCGTTTTTCCACGGGCAGGCGCTCCAGAATTTGGCGCTGGCTCGTGTGCAATTCCGCGCGGATGCGCTGCTGCAGTTTGGCACCGGCCGCGGTCAACCGCACAATGATCTCGCGCCGGTCGCGGTTGCTGCTCTGGCGCTCAACCAGGCCGCGCTGCACCAGCGGGTCAATCACACGCGTGGCAGTGCTTTTGTCGAGGAACAGGTGCTTCGCGAGCTGCACCATAGTCAGTTCGCCGTTTTCGCCGAGGGCATCCAGGGCGTAGCATTGCGACACCGTGACCCCGCAGCAGGAGATCTCATTGCGGTCGCGCATTTGGTACTTGCGCAGCAGCTCCTGGGTGTTGCGTTGCAGGCGCTCGACTTGTTGTTCCAAGTTGGGTTCAGTTTTCATGGACGCAAAATACGATTGTGAATGACAATTGTTGCAATACACAACTAAAATATCAATTCCAGCTTCAGAAGCAAGAGAATTTTTGGGAAAGATTTGTTTAGACTCTGGATTGAAGTTTGTTTATATTTGCGGCAAACGTTCGGCGGCCTATACAATTGTTATTTTTCTGTTTTAGTCGGAACACTTTTGTTCACATCGGCATGGAATAAATGGGCTGTTGGTGCGTTTACAGGGCGAAGAGGCAGCCACTCAGTCGAAGCGCCAAGGGCAGCACTACCGCCGCAGGAAGGAATGAGCACCTGCGTGGCGGCCAATCCGACGGGCCGGGATTTTCGGCTGTGCTTTGCGACCAGAGCGGGCGCGCCTCACTGCAACCAGGGAGAAAGCGATGACGATCGACCCTCGCGAAAATAAATGGTTCGGATGGATCGAGGTCGGCCAGAAAACGCTGCAGCTGATTTTGGGTATCATCCAGTTGGTACCTTTCATCAGCGCGGTGGTGGCGATTCTGGTGGCCTATGTCAGCGGTGTCAACCAATGGGCGATCATCGCGTTGGGCGTCGCCATCCTTTCCTTTGGCGTGGCGTTTCTCATGCGCAACCGCATGCAGGAGCGCATGCAGACGTTCGTCAATCCCACCTTGTGGATCGACCGCGATGAAGTCAGCGTGGCGGTTTACCCGGATCGCCGTGTGGTCAAGCGGCGCTACGAATTCAAAGCCCTCAAGCGCACCGAACGCTATCGCTTCAAGTTTCGCTGGTCGGGATCGGAACATGTCAAGGTGACGCTGGAAGCCACAGATGATGCCCTGATCAAGATCACCGGCCCCAAGGTGCAGAAGAGCTGGCACCGGTACGAAGTCCGCTTCAAGGAAACGCTCAAGGCCGGGGAGAAGAAGACGGTGCTGCTCAGCTACGAGCTGCCCGACCGCAGCGGCGAATCCGAGCCTTATCATTGCGTCTCGTATGGTCACGTGGCCGGCTGCAGCGCGCTGCTCTTTCGCCTGACGTTTCCGCAGAATGAGGCCATGCGTGACGTTTATCTCATCCATTATGATGCCGACTGGGTGGTGCAGAAGGGCCTGCCCATCGGCATCGATCCCGACGACAATGAATACCGGGCGGAAATCAAGCCGGAGCCTGGCATGCGCTATTCGCTGGAGTGGCAGGAGCGCTGAACGGCGGCGCCGGACGCGGGTAAAATCGTCCCTGCGCTTCCGCATTTGCCGCAGAGTTGTGATACTGTAGGGCGGATGAATAAGCCAGGCAAGAGCTTCGGATTAAAACAGGGTCGAGGATATGTTTGAGGAATAAAGACCGCCGCCGCCTTCGCATTTGCTTCCAACTGTCATCGGCGATCCTGGCCCGCGTGGGGGATCGCCTTTTTGTTGCCAAATCTTAACATCCCGGCGAGGTGTTTTGGTGTGAGGTTTGTCCGCCGGAGAGACGGTGCCAGGGGGGAGGGGCGGGCTTCACAGCAGTGGTGCACAGGAGTGCCCGCGGCCGGGAAGCGTCCTATTCTTCATCCATGAATGTCACCCTCAGAGACAATCTCTTTCACAACAGATTGCCAGCGGCGCCGGCCGCTTCAGGTGCCGCCTGCGGGCCGGCGGATCCAAGAGCCCGGTGCTGCCCGGGGCGCAGCGAGCATGATGGCATGGTAAACAATGGATGTCGCGCGATGGAAAGACGGCGCAATGTAGCGCGACCGGCGCAGATTGTCAAGCTCGAATTCGTAGCGCGGCAATTTTCCCTTGACTTTGTAGCGGCTAATTTGCATAATCCCCGCCGGCTAAGCCAATGCACTGCACCGCTGTCTCGCATCACGCGCCATTCCCACCGTGAGAAAGGGCCGGCCATGATGGTGGCCCACACACTCTGCTGGAGGAATAACCTATGAAGCGGCCCGTTGACATTGTATTGGCAATCCTCTGCGTCGCCAGCCTCATCCGCTCCTTTGCGGGCGATCCCAATGTCATGGAAATCATCGGCTACCTCGCCATTGCACTGCTCGCAGCCTCACTCATCGTCGCGCTGCATCTGCGGCCCAATCACACGCCCGAGCCTTTCGTGGCTGCCCCCTCCTCGCTTGAATCTCACCCCGCCACCAAACGCGCACTGGCTGTGAAAGAGCCCGGATGACAGCGGCACTGTGCCGCCTGCCAACGACGGTTTGACACCGGCGTTCCAACCCCTTCCCACCTGCTACACGAGGAGGATTCCTCCGTCCTTCGAACAACAGCTTGACTTTTTAGCCAAAGTTCGTTAGGTTTTGCCGCTTCAATCGCCGCGCTCCAACGCGGGTGGCGAAGCGTGGCCGCAGCCGGCGCCGGCTTTTGGCTGTGCAGCATGCCGGGCTTCATTTCAGAAATTGTCTTGCCGATCACATTGAAGCGCACGGCCACGCGGGGCGATACTTGCGCTGCACAAGCAATGTCGCCGCTGTTGATTGCGTCGTTCGTCTGTTCAAACCACATGACTTGCCGGCTACGGCCTTCCGAGCTGTGTTGCAGAGGAAGCGACCTCGGGGGCTCGGGCAATGGTTCGCCGCAGCAGGCCCGCGCTGTCCTTCACCGGATGGAGGTCTGATCACACCCATGTTGCCACGTCACGCCTTTATGATCCCCAAGCTCCTTCTCTCCCTGCTCTTCATGCTGCTCATGGCATCCCTGACTGCGGCAGATGAAGTATGGCACAAATCTTATGAAAACGGCAAGCAGGCCATCGAACGGGGAGACTGGTCCAGCGCCGCTTCCTACTTTGCGGCGGCACTGGCGCAAAAAAGCAGGGATACCAACAAAATTCGCGCCTACGGCACGGTATTCATTCAATACTACCCCAATCGTGAGTTGGGCATTTGCTACTATCATCTCGGCGATCTCGAACGCGCCCGCCAATACCTCGAGCTCTCGCTCAGCCAGTCGCCTTCGCCGCGCGCGCAGGAATATCTCAAAAAAATCAGGGATGGCATCGGCCCGCAGGCCACCGCACCGCTGCCGGCCCAACCCGGGCCCGCCAAATCCGTCGCCAAGCCCGCGCCCACGCCAGGTCCAGAACCGGCTGGCACCATCGTGGGTGATCGCTTGAGCATTGCGATTCTGCCGTTCGAAACCAAGGGCATCGGCAGCGAGCTGGGTGAGATCGATCTGCTCGACAAGATCACCACCGTCTTTTTCAATATGCATCGCTTCAAAGTCATCGAGCGGGCGCAATTGGAGAAGATCCTGTCGGAACAACAACTGGGCATGACCGGCGTGATTGATGTCTCCACCGCCGCGCAAATCGGCAAGGGCATTGGCGTCGATGCCGTGGTGTGCGGCAGCATTGCGCGCACCGGCAATGCCGCCAGCATCGATGCCCGCTTGATCGACACCGAAACCGCGGCCATCATCACCGCGCAGGATGCCTTTGCCAATGGCCTCAACTTGCCGGCGCTCACGCAGATGATCCAGGAAGCCGCCCAAAAAATAAAGCGGGACCTGCCGTTGGTGACCGGCTACGTCATCAAAACCGAGCCGGAGCGGCTGACGCTCGACCTGGGCCGCAACCACGGCGTGCGCAAAGGCATGAAATGCCACATCTACCGCGAAGGCGCTCCCATCGTTCATCCCGTCACCAATGAAGTGATTGGCAAGACTATTGACGAGCTTTGCGAAGCACAGCTCACCGAGGTTTTCGAGGCTTACTCCGTCGCGACCATCATCAAGGCCAAAGCCGGCGCCGTGAAGGTCAGTGATCGCGTCGTGACAAAATAAACCTGTCTTCCCCAGTCAAGTTTGTGGCAAACAGCACGGCTGTTCGAAAGATCCAACCAAAGGAGACTCAAGCATGAAAGTTTTGAAACTGATGCTGATCGTGGTGCTGGTGGCAGGTTCCATGAGCACGGCGCTGGCGCAGAATCGCCGCAGCCAGATTGAATTCTATGGCGGCGCGGCGTTTCCGTTGAGCCCGGATGACTTCAAAGACTACGCCAAGGTCGGCCTGAGCGGCAATGCCCAGTATGTAATTTTCCCCTCCCCGCGATTTGGCGTCACCTTCAATGTCGGCTATGAATTCTTTTCCACCGACAATGCCAAGTTCACCGATGCGCTCAGCAAGGAGCTGACCGGTCTGACCGCGAAGGAATGGGTCGATGCCGGCTTCGACATCAATCCGCGGCCGAGCGCCGAAATCAAGGCCAATCTCCTGCGCTTGGGCGCCGGCGTGCGGCCCTATCTGACCGCGCCGGAAGCCAACACCCAGTTCTTCTTGTTGGGGCAAGCCAACTTTAATCTCATCACCAATGACTATAAGGCTACCAACCTGCCGGCTTTCTATGACGAGTTCACCGGCCAGCTCACTGTGCTTTCCTTCGATGACAAGCAGTTTGAAGAGCAAGCCGACGAAGACAACGATGACCAGGTGTTCGGCGTGGGCGCCGGCGCCGGCTTTGAGATGCCTGCCGGTTCATCGTTGAATATCGTCGTGCAAGGTCTCTTCAACATCCTTTTCACCAAGGATGAGAGCACCTCTTTCGTCGGCGTGACGGCTGGTTTGGTTTTCTAAGGAAGCCTTGAGGCCGCCCGCGTATTCCGCAGTGATTTTGAATACGTCGACTGAATCCTTGCAACAGCCGATTGCGCGACCGCACAATCGGCTGTCGCATTTAAGGAAAAGATGACCATGAATTTGGGCCTACAAGACAAAGTGGCGATCGTCACCGGCGGCAGCCGTGGCCTGGGCAGGGGCATTGCGCTCGCGCTCGCCCGCGAAGGATGCCACCTCAGCATTTGCGCCCGCCAGGCTGCGGCGTTGCAAGAAGCGGCCGCGGAAATGCGCGTCCACAACGTCACAGTTTTGCCTCTGGCGCTGGACTTGTCGCGCGCCGATCAGGTGACGCCGTTGGTGGAGCAAACCCTGCAGCAGTTCGGGCGCATCGATATCCTGATCAACAACGTCGGTGGCAACCGTCGCGGCGAATTTGAGGCCACCACCGATCAGGACTGGCAGGACATCATCGACCTGAATCTGCTGGCGCAGGTCCGCCTCAGCCGGGCGGTGGTGCCGCACATGCGCCGGCAGGGCGGCGGCGCGATCATTTTCATCTCCTCGATTTTCGGACGCGAATCCGGCGGCCGGGGCCTGTCGATTTACAACACCACGAAATCCGCGGTGATCAGCCTGGCCAAGATCATGGCGGTCGAACTGGCGCCCCACAACATCCGCGTCAACAGCGTGGCGCCCGGCTCGATTCGCTTTCCGGGCGGCAGTTGGGACAAGCGCTGCCAGCAGGATCCCGACGGCATGGCGGAGTTCGTCAGGCGCGAAATGCCATTGGGAAGATTTGGAACGGTGGAGGAAGTCGCCGATGTCGTGACGTTTCTGGTCTCCGAGCGCGCCAGCCTGGTCACCGGCGCCTGCTTGAATGTCGATGGCTGCCAATCACGTTCTTTAATCTAGCGGAAGCCAAGGCCATGATTCCTTCCTCAGTCTGCCTTCACCCTCAACGTGATTGAATCCCGCGGGTGCGCCATGGCGACAACCATTCACTTGCAGGTCAATGGCTCAACCTCCAACCTGGGCGCGGGCTTTGACACACTCGGCCTCGCAGTCGAGTTGCCCTTGCGCGTGATTTGCCATGTTGCTAGCGGCCGCAGCGGCGTGTTGTCTGCCAGCGGTGAAGGCGCGGAAGAGATCGCCGCGGCGCAGGATAGTCTCATCCTGCGTGCGTTTGCTTTCGCCTGCCGGAGACTGCAGCAGCCGGCACCGCCGCTCGCGCTTGAAATCGATAATCACATTCCACTGCGCCGCGGCCTGGGCAGCAGCGGCGCTGCGATTGTAGCGGGTTTGCTGGCTGCTCAGGCCTATTTCGGCAATCCGCTTGCGCCTGCCGGCATTTTGGATCTCGCCTGCGAGCTGGAGGGCCATCCCGAGAATGCCTCGGCGGCGCTGTTCGGCGGGATGACGGTGAATGCTGTTGAGCAAGGGCGCGTGGTATGCGCGCGCTTTACGCCGCCGCCGGGCTGGGTTGCCGCCTGCTTCGTGCCGGCGCGCGAGGTCGCGACGGAAGCCGCGCGGCGTGTCCTGCCCGTGGCGGTTGCGCGGCAAGACGCCGTCACCAATCTCCAAAGCGCCGCGCTGATGGTTGCTGCCTTTGCGCAACATCAGCCGGAGTTGCTGCGCCTCGCGGCGCGCGACACGCTGCACCAGCCTTACCGCCGGCCGCTCATCCCCGCGTTTGAGGAAATCACCGGCGCCGCGCTGCAAGCCGGCGCATTTTGCAGTTTCCTGAGCGGCTCCGGCTCGACCATTTTGGCGCTCTGCGATGACGCCATCGCGCGCCGGGTCGCGGCCGCCATGGCCAGTGCCGCACAGGCGCAACAGGTGCCGGGCCGGCCGCTGTTGCTGGCGCTCGCGGCAAACGGTGCAGTGGTCGAGATCAACTGAGGCGTGTGTCAGACCACGAACCAGCCGTGCTGAAAAAACTCTGCGGCGCGCTGCCTGTTCCGGAGCCGCACCATCGAATGAAATCAACGCTCGAATCGTTAACTTGATGAGGAGCTTCCATGATTGCTGAGTTCAAGAATACCGCCCTGCTGAATTACTCCGAGGCCGCCCATCACCAGGCCATGCTGCAAGCGTTGCGCGAGGTGGAAGCACAAAGCTCGCGCGAATACGCGCTGTTTATCGACGGCGAAGAGGTGAAAACCGGCAGGCTCAAACCTTCCCACAATCCCTGCGAGAAGACGAAGCTGGTCGGCATGTTTCATCAGGCGGGAATCAAGGAAGTGGATCTCGCCATGGCCGCGGCGCTGCGCGCCTTCGAATCCTGGCAGCACGTCGATCCCAAAGAGCGCGCCATTGTGTTGTTCAAAGCGGCGGAGATCATGCGCCAGCGGCGTCACGAACTGTCGGCCGTCATGGTGTTGGAAGCCGGGAAGAATTGGGGGGAAGCGGACGCCGACACCGCCGAGGCCATCGATTTCCTGGAGTTCTACGGCCGCGAGATGCTGCGCTACTCCGAGCGCCAACCGCTGACAACGGTGGCGGGTGAATACAACGAGCTGGTCTATATTCCGCTCGGCGTGGGCGTCGTGATTCCGCCGTGGAATTTTCCGCTCGCCATTCTCACCGGCATGACGAGCGCGGCCATTGTCACCGGCAATACGGTGTTGCTGAAGCCCGCCAGCGATACGCCCGCCATCGGCTATCGCCTGGTTGAGATTTTCCGCGAGGCCGGTCTGCCGCCCGGGGTGTTGAACTATATTCCGGGCAGCGGCAGTGAAATCGGGGACTATCTCGTGGCGCATCCGCAAACCCGCTTCATTTCATTCACCGGCTCGAAAGAGGTGGGTCTGCACATCAACGAACTGGCGGCCAAGCCGCAGAAGGGGCAGATTTGGGTCAAGCGCGTGGTGGCGGAAATGGGCGGCAAGGATGCCATCATCGTGGACGACGAGGCCGATCTGGCGGCCGCAGTGGAGGCCGTGGCCGTGAGTGCCTTTGGGTTCCAGGGACAAAAGTGCAGCGCCTGTTCGCGCGCGATCATTCATGCCAGGTTGTATGAGGACTTCGCCGAGCGGCTGGTGGCGCGCACCCGCCAGATCACCGTCGGCCCGGTGCAGGACCCGCGCAACTGGATGGGCGCCGTCATCAATGCGGCCGCGCAGGAGAAAACGCTGCAGTACATCGCGATCGGCAGGCAGGAAGGGAAGCTGCTTTGCGGCGGCGAAAAAGGCCCGGCGAGCGGCTATTTCGTCCAGCCGACCATCTTCGGCGACGTGGCGCCCAATGCGCGCCTGGCTTGTGAGGAGATTTTTGCGCCGGTGCTGGCGCTCATCAAGGTGCGGGACTTCGATCAGGCCCTGGAGGTTGCGAACGCCAGCGAGTACGGGTTGACCGGCGCGGTATTCACGCGCAACCGCGACAAGATTGCCCGCGCCAAACGCGATTTCCACTGCGGCAACCTCTACGTGAACCGCAAGTGCACCGGCGCGCTGGTGGGCGGCCATCCCTTCGGCGGCTTCAACATGAGCGGCACTGATTCCAAAGCCGGTGGCCGTGATTATCTGCTGCTGTTCCTGCAGGCCAAGGCGATTTCGGAAAAACTGTAAGAGGCGTGCGCTCCGCCATCCGCTCGTTACGCGGGCGTTCGGCGGCTCCGCAAAATGCTCGATAAACTGCGAACCACTGATAGGAGGATGGGTGAAACGGGTTAAATCGAGAGCGGTTGTACCACTCTTGTTGCTGCTTCTTTCTGTCAGTCTCAGCAGTCTCCCTTCTTCTCGGCAGGAGGCGACGGCTGAGGATAAAACAGGAGCGCGTGTTATTCATCAGCTTCGCATCTACGAGATCTTTGAGAATACCAGCAAGGAATTTCATGACCGCTTTCGCGACCATGCGATGCGAATCATGAAGCGTTACGGCTTTCAGATCGTGGCAACCTGGGAATCGCGCAAGGACGGCCGGATCGAGTTTGTATACTTGCTGGAGTGGCCTGACATCGAGACGATGAAGGATCGCTGGGCAAAGTTTCTTGCTGATGAAGAGTGGATCAGGATCAAGCAGAGTCGCAACCCGGCACGTGGTCCGATTGTTGGCGACATTCAGGATATGACGTTGGAACTGACTGACTATTCACCGCACCGCTCGTTCTTCCCAACGGCCGCTGAGCGACACTGACTGGTTACCTGCCTCGCCGCCGAACTGGCGGTTGCGGCAGACGGCGTTTCGCCGCCGCTGCACCGGAGTATTATACCGCGGGTGCGACAAGCTGGCCACGAAAATGACGCCGTGCAAGCCTCCAGCCTGCATTCAAACAAGCAGTCGGCGTTGCGTTTGCATCGTGATGTCTGTGCCACGCTGCAGGACAATTCCTCCGAATGTCAGGAAAATGTTCCAGTCCCGTCCTCGTGAAGGCAGAACACGGGGCGCAAACCTGACGGCGCGCGCTGAATTGAGGGCGGCCTTTGATCGGCGGCACCAAGAGAGAACCGGCTATCCCATGACCATCGCCCTGCACCATTTCAATCACACCACCACCACCGCACTCTGGCAGCAGCTTCCGGCCGCGGCGCAGGAACGCTTGCGCCGCCTCGGCAGCGAGGTTCGCGGCATCACGCTCGACCTCTGGGGCACCCTTCTGGATGATCATCCGGCGCCGACCGACACCGTCGTGTTCAGCGAGCAGCGCCAGCAGTTTCTCCTGGAAGAATTGCGGCGCCACGGCATCGAGAGAACCGCGGAACAGGTGCGCGCCGCGTATCAGCATGCCTGGGACTATTTCGACAGCTTGTGGTTTCAGCAAATCGCTTTCGACGCGCGGGACGGGCTTGCGGCCATGCTGCGCCAGCTCGAAGCAGAGCTGCCGCCGGAGAGTCAGGCCCGCACCGTGGAATTCTTCGAGAATTTCAACACCCAGCCGCCGTTGCTGCCGGGCGTGCGCGAAGGCGTGATCCAGCTTGCGCAAAAATATCCGCTGGCGTTGATCTCCGACACAGCCTGGACGCCCGGCCGGGTGTTGCGTCGCATTCTGGCCGGCCATGAGTTGCTGCACTGTTTCAAGGTTCTCGTTTTCTCCGGTGAAGTCGGTTACACCAAGCCGCACCGCGAGATGTTTCAGCGCGCGCTTTCCGGGCTGCGGCTCGCGCCGGAGCATTGCCTGCATCTCGGTGATCTGCAGCGCACCGATGTGGCCGGTGCCAAGGCGCTGGGCATGCACACCGCCTGGATTTACCGTCCCATCTACGCCGGCCGGGAACAGGATAATCATGCGCCCGACCTGACCGTTAGCGGCGTGGCGCAGCTTGCCAGGTTGTTTTTGGATCAGCCCTGGAATCATCCCTCCCCCTCGGTGGGCGCCGCTGGCTGAGGCTTCACCGCCGGTTGTCACCTTGATGGGATCAAGTCGGAAAGAGACGGCTCCTGAAGCCTGGCGGCCTTGGAGCTTATTTCCCTGCCCCTCTCCTGGAAGGAGGAGGGGAGTGAATTCTGCGCAGCTCGCTCCGATTGAACCTTCTCGAATTTTCACCCAGGCAGCTCTCCATTTCATCTTCAGAGATGGTGGCCGCGGCGAGTTTTTGATCCTTTGCCCATCAACCTGGCATTGTCAAGCTGCTGTGCTCATCACAACCAAACCACATACACGTTCCACGGAGGAAACGATGCGCCTTGCAAGCCGTTTGTTCATCATGGTCGTGCTGCCTGCCGGCTTTCTCGTGCACTGCACCTCTGCGCCATCCGATTTGCCGGGCGGCCGCCTGATTGATCTGACGTACGCCTTCGACGCGGCAACCATCTATTGGCCGACGGCCAGGCCCTTTACGCTGGAAAAAGTCGCGGAGGGCATGACCGCCGCGGGCTATTATTATGCCGCCAACAATTTCGCTGCGGCCGAGCATGGCGGCACGCACCTGGATTCGCCCATCCATTTTGCTGCGGGCGGGCACACCACCGATGAAATCCCGTTGGAAAGACTGGTGGGCCGCGCCGTGGTCGTGGATGTGACGGCCGCAGCGGCCGCGGATCGCGACTATCAAGTTCAGATTGCCGATTTTGAAAGATGGGAGCAGCAGCACGGCCGTCTGCCGGCAAAGAGCATTGTGTTGCTCCGCACCGGCCATGGCCAATATTGGCCGGAGCGCGAGAAATATCTCGGCACTGCCGAAACCGGACCGCAGGCGGTGGCCAGGCTGCATTTTCCCGGCTTGCATCCGCAAGCGGCGGCGTGGCTGGTGCAGCGTCAGGTCAAGGCTGTCGGCATCGATACGCCAAGCATTGACCACGGCCAGTCGACGCTTTTCGAGAGCCATCAGACACTGTTTCGCGACAACATTCCGGTGTTCGAGAATGTCGCGCAGCTCGATCAGCTTCCCGCGACGGGCGCCCTGGTTTTCGCGCTGCCGATGAAGATCAAGGGCGGCAGTGGCGGACCGCTGCGCATTATCGCGCTTGTGCCCTGAACCGCTCGCTCGGCAGCCCGGCCGCGGGGTCGCGCCGGAAACGTTGCCCCAACCAAAATGCCGCCGGCCCACTGGCCAGTGCGATTGTGCCGGGAATCAAATAGTCTGTGCCGCCGCCGAACATGGCCAGCAACCCAATGGCAATCGGTGAGATGACGGTGAAAGCCAGACCCCAACGGCCTCCCGGTGCGCGAAACGGTCTTGGCAAATGGGGATGGCTGCGCCGCAACTTTGCCAGCGCGAGAAATTCCAAAAACATTGCCGGCAGGATGACCCAAATGTCCATTTCCACCAGGCTGCTGAAATCGAACCACGCCATGAGGCTGTAGAGCGCGGCGCTTACCAGCAGCGCCGTCACCGGTGTGCCGTAGCGCGGCGAGACACGGCACAACGCCCGGGGCAAAAAGCCGTCGACAGCCATCGCGAAAGGAATGCGTGAATAGGACAGCAGCCAGGCACCGAACAACGCCATGTTCGCGATGACGCCCGCGAACGACACCCATCCGCCGAGCCACGGCCCGCCCAGATTTTCTGCAATGGCCGCGAAGTGGCCGGCTTGCCAGTTTTGCCAATTCGCATCAACACCGAGGCTCACCAGCAACGGCAAACCATAACTCAACAGGATCAGGGGAAAAACGAGGCGCAAGGCGCGCGGCAAAGCGCGCGCCGCATTGGGGATTTCTCCCGAGGCCGTGGCCAGCGCCTCAAAGCCGCTGACGAACCAAATACTCATCAGCAGGCCGGCGCTCAGCGTTTCCGCGAGACTCCTGCCGGCAGGCAACAGCGGCGGCAAGGGCGGCTGCGCCATGTGCGGTGCACCGAGAACGATCATGATCACAAACGGCGCCAACATCACCGCCACGAAGATCATCGAGCTTGTTCCCATCACCGCGATGCCGCGCATATTCAGCAGGGTGAAGAGCCATATCACGGCCAGTGCAATGGCCCAATGTGTCAGCCTGCTCATGCCGGGATGGAAGAACGCAAAATAGTCCGCCACCAGCACGGCATAGATCGCGCAATCCAGGAACGAACTCAGCCACCACCACCAGCCCGCCTGAAATCCCCAGAAATCGCCGAATGCGGTCTTCACCCAGCGATAAAGCCCGCCCTCCAGCGGCAACGCCCCGGCAAGTTCCGCGGACATGAACAGGAGCGGCATTCCCCAAAACAGAGGCGTGAGCAGCAACAACGCCAGTGCCGGCCCCGGACCGACATGGCGGACGAACTCTTCGAGGCCGAAGGGACCGGCGCAGACTGTGACGTACACCAGACAAAGCAGACCGAAGCGGCGCAGCGGCTGCGCGGGCACGTCCCGTTCAACCGGCTGCCGGCCGGAATCTGATGGGGAGGGGGTAGAGGGTTTGGGTGTGACAGAGGCCATGCCGGGTTCTCCGAGTTTTGCGCCACGCGCCCTGCAGCATCTGGCCAACCAATGGGCGCATGAGGCGCGACCGCGCGTCTTCCACCTGCTGGCTGCGCGACCTCAACTTTAGGCGAAGAGTTGCATCAGTTCGGGCAGCGCCTGCACCATGTAGTCCGGCCGCAGGGCGAGCAGCGTCGCGGCCGGGCGGTAGCCGTAGAGCACGGCGCATGTGGCGACGCCGGCGGCCTGGCCGGCGAGCAGGTCATTCTCGCCGTCACCGACGATGAGCGCGCCTGCGGTGGGTGTGTTGAGCTGCGCGAGAATGAATTGCAGCGGTTGGGGATCGGGTTTGAGCTGGCGGGAGGGATGGCCGCCGAGGATCAGGTCAAAATGATTGGCAAGCTGCAGCCGCTCCATCATGGCGTCAACGAACTCCTGCGGTTTGTTGGAGAGCAGGGCTTTCTTTCGGCCGGCAAAATGCTGCAGGGTCTCCACCACACCGGGATACAAGCGCGAATGATCGAGGAGATGGTCGGCATAGAACGCGCGAAAGCTGCGCAGGCCGGCTTCCACCTCCGCGGCACTGCCGTTGGCCAGGGCGCGTTGCATCAACGTGCGGGCGCCGTCGCCCACGTAGGCGATCAACTGTGAGAGCGGCAGCGGTTCGCGCCCCAGGGCCTGTAAGGCATGATTCACAGCATTGGCCAAATCCTGGCGGGTGTCGACCAGGGTGCCGTCGAGATCGAAAACGAGCAGCGCCGGCTGAAAGGATGGGCTTGGCAATTCACTCTCCGTGGCGTTCGTTGCGGTTGCGATTCGTCGGGTGTGGTGGCGGAAAGTACGCAGGCCGCAACTCGGATGCAAGCATGCGGGCGGCAGAGGAGCCGGACGGTCGTCGGGGATCGTTCTGGAGCCGGCCGCTGACAGGAGAGCTGCGGCACCTGTGGTCACCGCAGGGGATGCCGCCGGCTAATTTTGTGCTTGCGGTTTGGTGCAGAAATTCTATAATGTGACCAACAAAAGTTGCGGAACTTTTGCCATATTGCCTGCGCCGGGCTGGACCGGATTGGCAGGCAATTTATACGGAGGAGGAAAAAAGCACATGGAAATCCAGCATCGCCACCTGGGCGGGGTGACCTACTCGGAGGACGAGGTCGTCACCTTTCCCCAAGGATTGCTTGGTTTTCTGCGGTTCAAGAAGTACATCTTTTTGCAACCGTCAGAGTACCTGCCGTTTCGATGGATGATCAGCATTGAGAATCCGGACGTGAGTTTCATGCTGATGAATCCTCTCACCTGCTGCACGGATTACGCCCCCAACATTACCCGCCGCGATCTCAACGAATTGTCCGCCGAGAATCCGCAAAGCCTGGAGATGTACTCTATTGTAACTATGAATCTTGATCCCCGCTTGGCCACCGTAAACCTGAGTGGCCCGATTCTCGTCAACAAGGCGATGAAGATCGGCAAACAATTGGTGCTCCTTGACGATCGCTACTCGACCAAGCACCGCATTATTCAATCTTAGACGCGCAGACATGATGAAGGAGATGACATGCTGGTCTTGACAAGGAGGTTGGGTGAGACAATCGTCATCGGTGATGATATCGTAATCAAGATCGTGGACATTCATGGGAAACAAATCCGTGTCGGCATCGAAGCGCCCGCCGAGATCAGTGTCTATCGGGGGGAGATCTATGAACGGATTATGTTGGAAAACAAGGCTGCCGTCGAAGCCGCATTGGGGGATGTCAAGACCATGACTGACGGTCTGAAAGAGTTGATGTCCAGCCAACCTGTCGTTGGCCACTCCGATGATACCAAGTCGTCCGTCACCTAGGACGAGGCCTCAGCCGCTCTTTTTCATGATGGGCACGTGCTCAACGGCCGGGAACTGAATCGACCTCTCGCTTCTTCCCCGGCCTTTTTTATGCCTGCCCGGGCCTGCCAACGGACTGCGCCGGCAACGCCGCCAGATCACTTCGCTTCACCTTCCCGTTGTGGTTCCCACCGGATCCAGTTGTGAAATCTGCGTAACTTTTTTCGCTGATTCCCGGCCTTGGTCGATATTGTAAGCTTGTAAATTTTTCGAAGTGGATTTCGGCAGCCGCAGCGCTCTGCGTCTGTGCCGGATTTTCGGCCGGGCGCGCGGGCGGCCGCCTGGGTCATGCGGACTGTTACAGGGAACGTAACCGGCCGTTGACTTGCCTTTCCCCGGGATGGGAAGGGCGCCACCAACCAAATTCTATGGGTGAAGCAATGCGACGTTTTGTACTGCGAGCAGTGTGCCTGCTCTTTCCTGCCATTTGGTCTTTTCTGCCAACCCCGGGCTTCGCACAGGAAGAAGAAACGAAGCCCGCCAGCCCCACGCCCTATCGCGGCGCGCAATATTACCTGGGCGACACCGACGAATTGCTGATGAAAGTCAATATTTGGGGATTCGTCCGCAAACCCGGGCAATACATGGTGCCGACTGACACGGATCTGATTGCGCTGATGTCATTTGCCGGTGGCCCGATCGAAGAAGCCAGGATCAAGTCCATTCGAATTGTTCGTGCCACCAAGCCGGCGGCTGCCAACACGACCAGCCTGGTGCCGGCGATGACCGGGCAAATCAATCAGGCGAAGCCGATTGCACCGTCCGCCCGTGACGCAGACGACAGCGGAGCGAAAAGCAAAGTGCTCACCGTCGATGTGAAGAAATTCATTCAGACCGGTGAGGCCAGCTTGATTCCGGCGCTGCAACCGGGAGACACGATCGTCGTGTCCGGCAACTCTTACACCAACATCCGGAAAGTTCTGGATCTGGTCACACGCGTCGCCATTCTTGGCCAGCTTTATTTCTGGCTGAATCGCTGACGCCGCGCGCCGGCACGCCTTGACTGCGCGGCCACGCCGCGCGCGCTGACCGCGGCCGCAGCCCGTCCGGCCCGTGAACCGGCGGCCCGGGTCCTCACAATCGCACTCATTCAGGAATATTTTGCCATGGAAGAACTGCGGGAGCGACAAATCTCCTTCAATGACTACGTGCGGATTTTGTATCGCGGGCGCTGGATCATTCTCACCGCCTTCACCGCGGTGATGCTGATCACCGGCTATATCACCTTCACCACCAAGCCCGTGTTCGAAGCCAGCGCCAAACTCATGATTGAAGAGAAAGGCGGCGTGGAAGATGAGATCTTCGACATCGGCGGCTTCATCAAGAAAGAGACGATGATCAACAATCAGGTCGAGATCTTGAAAAGCCGCAGCCTCGCCGAGACCACGATCAACCGGCTGCAGAAATCGCAATTCGCCGATCAGCTCGAGTTGCTCAACCCCGAGGTGGAGTCGGACAGCAATTTCCTCGCCGATATCGGCCGCTGGTTCACCGGCCTGTTCGGCGCCGCAACGGATTCCAGCGAGGGCGTGGCGCTGGAAGACATCGTGGAAGAGCTGCGCAATCGCATCACCATCACGCCCATCCGCGACACCGACATGATCGAGATCAAAGTGGGCGCCGCCTCTCCGGAAGAGGCCGCTTACATCACCAATACGCTGGTGCAATCCTACAGCGAGCGCAACCGCCTGAACAGCCAGGAAGAAGTGCGGCAGGTGAAAAACTTCCTGGAAGAGCAACTGCAGAACATCGAGCGGCAACTGGCGCGCTCCGAGGAGGAACTCAAGGCTTTCAAGGAAACCCAGAAAGTCGTGGCGCTGCCCAATGAGACCCAGGAACTCATCCGCAAGCTCGCCGAGTTTGAAGGCCTCTACAACGAGGCGCTCACCGAATTCAACTCCAATCAGCAGCGGCTGCAGTATGTCGACCGGCAACTGGAGGCCAACAAGCAGAACTTCGACCTCGACAACGTCTCGGTCACGCCCTACTTCGAGGGCTTGAAAAAGCAGATCGGGGAACTGCAGGGGAAGCGTGCGCTGTACCTGGCCAATCTCATCAATCAGGGCGTCTACCGCGAGGATGACCCGCAGCTCCGCAAGTTCGATGATCAAATCGATTTGCTCAACAAGCAATTGCGCGAAGAAATCCTGAAGTTCACCAAGCTCGACGTGCTCGATCCGGTTTCCTTTGGCTCCAACCTGATTGGCCGCAAAGTGGAAATCGAGGCGAACTTGCAGGCTTTGCAGCCCAAGCTTGAAGCGCTGCAGGGCATCATCAAGCAATACAGCCGCGAGCTTGAGTCGTTGCCGGAGAAGAGTCTGCAACTGGCGCGGCTGGAGCGCGCCGCGACGGTGGACGAAAAGATCTATCTGATGATGCAGGAGAAGTATGAAGAATCGCGCATTACCGAAGTCGGCCAGCTCGGCCAGGTGCGCATCATCGACACCGCGCGGGCGCCCAAGGAGCCGATCAAGCCGCGCAAGAAACTCTATCTCGTGGTGGGCGCGTTGATCGGTCTGGGGCTGGGATTGGCGCTCACCTTCATGTTCGAGTATGTCGACAATTCCGTGCGTTCGATCGAAGAAGTCGAACGCCTGGGCATCACCGTGCTCGGCTCGATTCCGGTGATCAAACAAGAAGAAGCGGTGAAGCGGCTGAAAATCCTGCCGGGCATGAACGGCTCGCTGGACAGTGAGGAAGCCCGCAAGATTGCTGCCCGTCTGATCACGCATTTCGCGCCCAAGTCGCCGATCTCGGAAGCCTACCGCACCTTCCGCACCAACCTGCAATACACCAAGCTCGACCGCGAGCTGAAAGCCATTCTGGTGACCAGCCCCGGTCCGGGCGAAGGCAAATCGACGTCGGTTTCCAATCTCGCCATCACCATGGCGCAAATGGGCAGCCGGGTTTTGCTGATCGACTCGGATTTGCGCCGGCCGGTGCTGCATACCATTTTCAAAGTGGACCGCCGGATCGGCCTGTCGAACATCCTGGTCGGCAAAGCGACGATCGCGGAAGCGGTGCAGCGCACCGAAATCGACAATCTCTTTGTGCTGCCCTGCGGCACGCTGCCGCCCAACCCCTCCGAGCTGCTCGCCTCGACGGCCATGACCCGCGCGCTGGAGGAGATGAAGCAAATGTATGACATTGTGCTGTTCGACAGCCCGCCGATTATTGCGGTCACGGATGCGGCCGTGCTCGGGCCGCGGCTGGACGGCGTGATTCTGGTGTTGAAATCCGGCCAGACCGATCGCGATGCCGCCTTTCGTGCCTACACGCTGCTGAAGAACGTCAACGCGCGTCTGCTGGGCTCGCTGCTCAACGGCGTGCATATCGAGAGCATGTACGGCAGCTACTACTACTATTATCACTACTACTACTACGGCAAGGACGGCGAGAAAAAGCGCAAGAGCCGGCGCAGCAGCCACAGCCGCAGCAGTGCCTGACGCCGCCGGGGCCGGCGCCAGCCAGCCATCGTCAATTCACCGGATGTAGCAACGCTTAGCGGCGTATGCACCTTAGGCAGGAGGAGCCCGCGCCAGCGGGAAGACTACAGCCCGATATATCAAACGAAATCTGAAGAGGAGTCAACTCAGCATGCCAACCAGCATCCCCCACGGCGGCACCCTCGTTGATCGCGTGTTGCGTGGCCATGAGAAGGAAGAAGCGCTCAAACGCGCGCAGAAGATGAAGAAGATCCCGCTGGGCGAAGTGGCGATCTCCGATTTGCAAATGATTGCGATGGGCGCGATGAGCCCGCTCACCGGCTTTTTGAACAAGGAAGACTACGACAGCGTGGTGCACACCATGCACTTGAAAAGCGGCTACGTCTGGTCGATTCCGGTCACCTTGCCGGTGCCGGATGAAATCGCCGGCAGCGTGCACGTCGGCGAGGAAGTCGCATTGATCGAAATGAGCGGCAGAATCCTGGGCACGCTGAAGATTGCGGACAAGTTCACGCCCGACAAAACCGTGGAAGCGAAGGAAGTGTACCGCACCACCGAGGCCGCGCACCCCGGCGTGGCGCGCCTGCTGGCGCAGGGCAACACTTGTCTCGGCGGTGAGATTTGGCAGTTGGACAACCCCGCCGAGCTGCCCTTTGCCGACCGCCACTTCACGCCGGCGCAATTGCGCCAGCAATTCGAAGAGCGCGGCTGGAAAACCGTGGTCGGTTTTCAAACCCGCAATCCCGTGCACCGCGCGCATGAATACATTCAGAAGTGCGCGCTCGAAATTGTCGACGGGCTGCTGCTGCATCCGCTGGTGGGCGCCACCAAGCAGGACGACATCCCCGCCGATATTCGCATGCGCAGCTACGAGGTGCTGATTCGCGACTACTATCCGCAGAACCGCGTCGTGCTCAGCGTGTTTCCGGCAGCGATGCGCTACGCCGGCCCGCGCGAGGCCATCTTTCACGCCATCTGCCGCAAGAATTTCGGCTGCACGCACATGATCATCGGCCGCGATCACGCCGGCGTCGGCAACTACTACGGCACTTATGATGCCCAGCTCATTTTCGAGCAATTCCGGCCGGAGGAATTGGGCATCACGCCGCTGAAGTTCGAACATTCGTTTTTCTGCCGCACTTGCCAGGCGGTGGTGACGAGCAAGACCTGCCCGCACCCGCCGGCGCATCACGTCACGCTCTCGGGCACGCAAGTGCGCAACATGCTGGCGAAGGGCGAGCTGCCCCCGCCGGAATTCAGCCGCGCCGAGGTTGTGAAGGTCCTGATCGAAGGCCTGCGCCAGCAGGCGGCGGCCTGAGCTTTCTCCCCGCCCGGCGTCCGCCTCCGGCCGGTGCGCCGGGCGGTTGGCTTGTGTGAGAACCGCAGCATTGGGGTTCACGCTCGCGAGCGGAGTTCGCGAGCAGGCAGTACCAGAAAGGAAACCTCCTCTCATGATTGGCAACCATCGCCGTAAAGTTCTGGTTGTGGGACTCGATTGCGTTCCGCCGGAATTGCTGTTCGGGCAATATCGCGACGAGCTGCCGCATTTCAACGCCCTGATGACGGCCGGCCTGTGGGGCGAATTGGAAAGCTGTCATCCGCCGATTACCGTGCCGGCGTGGTCGTGCATGATGGCGAGCCAGGATCCCGGCCAGCTCGGCATCTACGGATTTCGCAACCGCGCGGACTACGGCTACGACAAACTCAGTATTGCCACCGGCAACGCGGTGAAAGCGGAACGCGTGTGGGACCTGTTGTCGCGCGCGGACAAGAAAGTCGCGGTGGTGGGCGTTCCCGGCACCTATCCGCCGCGGCCGGTCAACGGCCTGATGGTCTCTTGTTTTCTGACGCCCTCGATCGCAAACCAGTACACCCATCCCGCCGGCTTGCGCGATGAAATTGCCGGGCTGGTGGGCGAATACATGGTCGACGTCAAGGGCTTCCGCACCGAAGACAAAGACTGGCTGCTGCGCCAAATCTACGAAATGACCGAGAAGCGCTTTCGCGTGGTGCGGCATTTTCTGCGCACCAAGCCGTGGGACTTCTTCATGTTCGTGGAAATGGGCACCGACCGCATTCACCACGGCTTTTGGAAGTTCATCGACCCCGGCCATCGCGGTTACGAACCCGGCAATCGTCACGAGCAGGCGATACGCGACTACTATCGCTATCTCGACCGCGAGCTGGGCGAATTGCTGGCGATGATCGATCAGGACACGGTGGTGCTGGTGGTGTCGGATCACGGCGCCAAGAAAATGGACGGCGGCATTTGCATCAACGAGTGGCTGCTGCAAAACGGCTATCTCGCCTTGCGGGAGCCGCCGCGCACGCCAACCGCCATTGACAAATGCGCGGTGGACTGGTCGAAGACGCTGGCCTGGTCGGAAGGCGGCTACTATGCGCGCCTGTTTCTCAACGTGAAGGGCCGCGAGCCGCAAGGCGTGATCGAAGCGCGTGACTATGAACGGCTGCGCGACGAGCTTGCCGCAAAAATCGCGGCCATTCCGGACCATCAGGGCCGGCCGCTTGGCACGATCGTGCACAAGCCGCAGGCGCTCTATCGCGCGACGACCAACATTCCGCCGGACTTGTTGATCTATTTCGGCGACTTGAACTGGCGCAGTGTCGGCACGCTGGGCACGGGCGCGATTCACACCTTCGACAATGACACCGGACCGGACGATGCCAATCACGCCCAGCAGGGCATTTTGATTTTGCATGATCCGGCCCAACCCGGCGGCGGCCGCGAGATCAAGGGCATGAGCCTGTACGACGTCGCGCCCACGATTCTCCACCTTCTCGGCCAGACGCCGCCACCTCACATGATCGGCAAGATCATTACCTGAACCTCTCACCGGCCCGGGCGGCGGGTGAGTTAATCAACGATTTGCTATTGATGACCATCGAGGAAACCGCAGAATGGCACACGAACGAGGCTGCACCATTTGGTTTACGGGATTGTCCGGCGCGGGCAAATCCACGATCACGGAACAACTTGTCCCCCTGCTCAAGGAACGCGGCTGCAAGGTCGAAGTGTTGGACGGGGACGTCGTCCGCACCAACCTCAGCAAGGGCTTGGGCTTTTCCAAAGAAGATCGGGACACCAACATCCGCCGCATTGGATTTGTCTGCAACCTGCTCACGCGCAACGGCGTGTTTGCCGTTTCGGCGGCGATCTCGCCCTACAAGGCGATTCGCAACGAGAACCGTGCGCTGATCAAGGATTTTGTCGAAGTCTACGTCAAGGCCTCGCTCGAAACCTGCATTCAGCGGGATGTGAAAGGCCTCTACAAAAAGGCGCTCGCCGGCGAGATCAAGGAATTCACCGGCGTCAGCGACCCCTACGAACCGCCGGACAATCCCGAAGTCATTTGCGAAACTGAAAAGGAAACGCCGCAGGAATCTGCGCTCAAGATCATCCGGCGGTTGGAGGAGCTGGGCTATCTCGTGCCCGCCAGCAACAACGGCGACGGCTACAGCGGCCAGGAAGAAGAAGTCGTGAAGCAACGGCTGACGGACCTGGGTTACTTGTGATGGCAGGGAAGCGCGGGCAACGGCAGCGACCGCGCAGCCGGTTCCCGGGTATTTCTCCAAGATTCCAATTCCTGACTCTGTTTCGCGTGACCGTGTCCGGGCGCGAAACAGAGTCTTTCCCGCAGAACCTCTCGAGCATGGCGCGCCGGCAGGCGCGAGGACTGGTATGAGCGATGAAACTCGCAGCGCACGCGCAGTGTGGGTGTCCGGCTATCCGCGCAGCGGCAACACCTGGGTCAATTATCTGTGCGCTTACTGTTTGAATCTGCCCTTCAAGGATTTTGATGATGACAGCAAGCAGCCCAAGCAGGAGTGGGTGCGGCAGGCGGTTGCCGGCCGCCATCCCTGGCCGGCGCCGCCCGGCTTTGCCGGCGTGAATAAGACCCACAAGTTGCCGGCGGAATTGCCGCTGCGGTCCGGCTGCGTCATTTACGTGCAACGTGACCCGCGCGACGTCTTCGTCAGCCACTCCTACTACCTGCAACACCGCATGACCAGCGCGGTGAAGAAATACCACTACAAGCTGCTCGGCCTCCGCGGCCGCAGCGCGCAAGTGCGCTGGTTCATCGCCGATTGGCGCCGCCACGTTGCTGCCTGGCGCGAGCACGTGCAGGCCACGATCCACTATGAAGCGCTGCTGCAAGAGGGCGCCGGCCATCTCGCCGAAGCGCTGCGCCTGGCCGGTTTCCCAGTGCCGCTCAGCCGTGCCGAGCAGGCGCTGGAATGCTTTCGCTTCGAGAAAATGAGCGGCCGCGAGATGGGCACGACCATGGAAGAGAAAAGCTTCTTCCGCCGCGGCGGCGCCGGCGACTGGCAGAATCACTTGAGCGAAGACGAAAACCGGCTGTTTGCCGAAGTGCTGGCTGAAGCCCATATCGCTTGAGGCGAGTGATCCGATACTTTGAAAAGGGCAGCCACCACCACTGTCATCCTGCCAGCATCCTGCAAAGAGGTGAACTCGGCGCCAGGGATCTTGCCGGGTTCCCTCTGAGTGGCATGCGGAAGCGCGCATACAAATCAAAGCAACAAGGCACCAGCCGGTTTGGTAATGATGTTGACTCCGATGACCTCATGGATTGATCATGTTTGAATTTCTCAAAAAAGACCGTGCCCGCCGCGTTGTCGTCATCTCGATCGATGGCGTGCCCTACGACTTCATGCAGAAACACATGGCGGCCGGCGATTTTCCCCATTTCAAAAAACTCGCGGAAAAAGGCTCGTGCCGCCGCATGAATTCGGTGCAGCCCTGTATTTCCTCGATTGCCTGGTCGAGTTATATGACCGGCAAGAACCCGGCCAAGCACAACATCTTCGGCTTCGTCGACCGCAAACCCGGCACCTATGATCTGTTCGTGCCGACGTCGGCGCACATGACCAGTGAAACCATTTGGGAAATGATGAGCCGCGCCGGCAAGCGCGTCTTCGTCATGAACGTGCCGGTGACGTATCCCCCGCGCCAGGTCAACGGCATTTTGGTGGGATGTTTTCTGTGCACGCAAATCGAAAAAATTGCTTATCCCGCCCACATCGGCAGGGAGCTGAAGGCGATGGGCTACAAGATCGATGCCGACGCCGCGATCGGCCGCGAGAACCGCGATCGCTTCCTCGAGGAATGCAACGAAGCGCTGGACAAGCGCGTGCAGGCCATGTTTCATTACCTGGCGCAGGAACCGTGGGATTTCTTCCAGTGCCACATCATGGAAACCGACCGGATGAATCACTTCTTTTGGGAGCACATGGAGAAGGATGATCCGGTGTATGCCAAAGCCTTTTTCGACTTCTACCGGCGCGTGGACGAAGTGCTCGGCGAAGTTGACCGCAAAATCGGCGATGACGCCGAGCTGATCATCC
>JBBIKM010000053.1:27006-30945 GCA_037445455.1 bacterium
GATCACGGCTTCTGCACCATCAAGAAGGAAATCTACCTCAACTGGTATCTCGCCGAGGCCGGACTGCTGAAGTTCAAGAAGACGCCGCCGGCTTCCCTGGCTGATCTCCATCCCGAATCGCTGGGGTACAGCCTGATTCCCGGCCGCGTGTTCGTGAATCTGCAGGGCCGCGAACCGCAGGGCACCGTGCCGCCGGCGCAGTATGAGGCAGCCCGTGAAAAGCTGACAGAAGCATTGCTGCGCTTCGTGGATCCCGACAACCAGGCGCCCATCATTCGCCAGGTGATCAAACGCGAGGAGATTTATGACGGGCAAAACACCAGTCAGGCCGCGGACTTGATCGCGGTGCCGCACGACGGTTATGATTTGAAGGGCGATCTGCGCAAGACCATCCCCGGCGAAAAGACCGCCCTGGTGGGCATGCACACCTTCGAGGATTCTTTGCTATTCATTCGCGATCGTGAGATTCAGCGCGGGCACAATGAGCTGTGGGTCGGTGATCTTGCGCCCACGATTTTGAAGATGATGAAGCTACCGATCCCGCAGGACATGGACGGCGTCGCGCTCGTTTAGGGTGGCGTTGACTTGCAAGGCATATCCCTGCCGAGTTCATTCTCAAACGGCTGTTTCAGCCATGCCCTGCGTGCCGGGCCGGCGTGCCAAACGCCGCCGCGCCGGCAGCAGGGAATCAATGACGGCTTTCTATACGCTCAAGGAGAGTTCAGGATGAAACTACTCGTCACCGGCGGCGCCGGCTATGTCGGCTCCGTCCTGATTCCACGCCTGCTCAATGCCGGGCACCACGTGCGCGTGCTGGACAACTTGATGTACGGCGGCGCCAGCCTGCTGCCGCATTTCAGTGATCCCAAGTTCGAGTTCATCAAAGGCAGCATTCTGGATGAAGCGCGCGTGCGGGAGGCCACCCGCGGCGTCGATGCCATCATCCACCTAGCGGCCATAGTCGGCTATCCCGCCTGCAAGAAGAATGAGCAGCTCGCGCACGACGTCAATTACATCGGCACCAAAATCGTCGAAAAGAATCGTGACCGCAACCAGTTGCTGATCTACGCCTCCACCGGCTCCAACTACGGTGCCGTGGTCGGCCAGGTCTGCACCGAGGAAACCGCGCTCAATCCGCTCACCATTTACGGCACCACCAAAACCGAGGCCGAGCGCCATCTGCTCGCTTCGCCCAACACGATTTGCTACCGCTACGCCACGGCCTTCGGCGTGTCCCCGCGCATGCGCCTTGATTTGCTGATCAATGACTTCGTCTATCAGGCGGTGAAAGTGCGCAACCTCATCATTTATGAGCGCACCTTCAAGCGCACCTTCATCCACGTGATCGACATGGCGCGCAGCTTCATGTTCGCGCTGGAGAACGCCGGCCGCATGATTGGCCAGGTCTACAACGTCGGCTCGGAAAAGATGAATTACAGCAAGGAACAGATTGCCGACCTCGTGCGCCGCAAGGTCGATTTCTATCTGCATTACGCCGACGTCGGCAGGGATGAAGACCAGCGCAACTATGAGGTTTCCTACGCCAAGATTCACAGCCTCGGCTTTTACACCACCATTTCCGTCGAAGACGGCGTGGACGAGCTGATCCGTGCTTATGAAACCATTGACCTCCGCAACCCGCTCAGCAACGTGTGATGCCTGAAATTGCGAAACCAACCGGGGCGGCACGCAACGGCGCGCCGCGCCGGGCCGCCCGCCAGATGAACGTGCTCGCGCGTTTGCGCCGCAGACTCCGGCGCGCGCGCACGCCAATGCTGCTGGCCCCGGCTGCCGTGACGCCGCTGGCCGCGCCGCCGGTTTTTGTGATCGGCGTACACCGCTCCGGCACCACCCTGTTGCGTTTGATCCTGGACAGCCATTCGCGCCTGGCCTGCCCGACCGAATCGATCTTTCTCCTGCCCCTGAGCACGCTGTGGCGCGATGGCAAGGCGATGGCGGGTTTGCGCGCGATGGGCTTCGACGAAGAACATGTGGTGGCGAAGCTGCGCGAATTCAGCAGCTACTATTTTTCCTCGTATGCCGGCGCGCGCGGCAAACCGCGCTGGGCCGACAAGAGTCCGCATTACATCGATTGTCTCGATTTTATTGAGCGGCTTTACGGCCCGCAGTGCCAGTATGTTTTCATCTATCGCCACGGCCTGGATGTGGCCTGCTCGGTGGGCGAGAAAGTGATTCGCCAGGCCGAAGCGCTGAAGCAAGCCTGCGGCGATCCCTACGCCGGTGGCGCGCGCTACTGGGCGGAGCAATGCCGCAAGATGCTCGCCTTCCAGGCCCGGCATGTGAACCGCGTTTTCAGCATGCGCTATGAGGCACTGGTGGCCGAGCCGGAAAAGCAGTGCCGCGCTTTGTTCGCCTTTCTGGGCGAGCCGTGGGAAGAGCAGGTGCTGCAGTTTCACCAGCAGGAGCACACTTCCGCGCCCGGCCTCGAGGATCCCATCGCGGCGACGAGCCGCGGCTTCACGCCGAGCGTGGGCAATTACCGCAAGCTGCCGGCGGAGACTGTGGCGCGCATGCAGGCGGAAGCCGGAGAAGTGTTGCGGGAATTGGGATATGAAATTTGATTGCAACGGCGGAGGCGAAATTGGGACGCCGCCGGCGGCAAAGGTCGTTCGTCATCGCCATGTCGTCACGGGGGAGGCCGGTAACATCGCGGGGGTGGGGCCGAGTCCCTCACAAGCTCCCGTCTGGAGAACCCGGCGCAAGGGGATGGCCATCATGCAACGGAGGCACCACCGGCGGCCACCTTTTCCCGGGCAGTCGCCGGAGACAGACAACCGAACCGAATCATGACTTCAGCGAATTCCTTTTGGCAAAACAAGCGCGTGCTGGTCACCGGCGGCGCCGGCTTTCTCGGCAGTCACCTCGTGGACCGGCTGCGGCCGTTGGGCTGCGAAGTGATCGTGCCGCGCAAACGCGAATATGACTTCACCCGCCTGGAAGCGGCGCAGGCGTGTTTCACCCGGCATCGGCCGCAGATGGTGATTCACTGCGCGGCCTACTATGGCGGCATCTGGATCAACCAGTTGTATCCCGGCCGGATTTTCTATGAGAACCTGGTGATGGGCGCGAACCTGATGGAAGCGGCGCGCCAGGCGGGCGTGGAAAAATACGTGCAGATCGGCACCGCCTGCTCCTATCCCGGTTACCTCGAGAACGAGCTGGCCGAGAAAGACTTGTGGCAGGGCCTGCCGCATGAGACCGTGGTCAACTACGGCATGACCAAGAAGATTCTCGCGATTCAAGGCCTGGCCTACCGGAAGCAATACGGCTTTCACAGCATTCATCTGATTCTCACGAATCTCTACGGCCCGCGCGACACTTTTCATCCCGATCGTTCGCACGTGGTGGCGGCGCTGATCCGCAAGTTTGTCGAGGCGCGGCAAGCCGGCGCCCCCGAAGTGGAAGTGTGGGGCACGGGCCGGCCGATTCGCGAGTTTCTCTACGTCGAGGATTGCGCCGAGGGCATTCTGCGCGCCGCGGAACGCTACGATGACACGGAGCCGCTGAACCTCGGCACGGGCGTGGGCACCTCCATCCGCGAGTTGGCGGAAACCATGCAGGAAGTCTCGGGCTACACCGGCGCCATTCGCTGGAACACCGCCAAGCCCGACGGCCAGGCGAAAAAAATCCTGGACGTGACGCGCATGCGGGCCGCGCTGCAATGGCAACCGCCGACCCCGCTGCGCGAAGGGCTGGCCCGCACCGTGGCCTGGTACACGGCGAACAAAGCAGAGGCCGATCAACGCCTGTGAGTGCCCTGGACAAAGACACGCAGGCGGCCGTCGCGGATGCGGCGCGGTCAGGCTGGATGGTGGAAACGGTTTGCATCGGGTTGCCTGGGATTCAGCTTCCAAGCAATTGTCCGCGGAGTCAACCCGCGGCGAGACGGGAACCGGCTGCGCCCGCGTGTTCTGGCGG
>JBBIKM010000054.1:0-30666 GCA_037445455.1 bacterium
CCGGGCGTCGCGAGGCCACGGCCCAGCCGTGGCGGATCATCCCCACCGATCGCTGGACAGTCTATCTTGATCAGCAACGGTTTGACCGTTGCTTTTGTCGGATCGTGCCGGGCGTCGCGAGGCCACGGCCCAGCCGTGGCGGATCGAGCCGGAGGTCGCGAGGCCACGGCCCAGCCGTGGCGGATCGTGCCGGAGGTTGTGAGGCCACGGCAGCCGTGGTGGAGCAGTCTCTGCCCTGCCGGGGCCGGAACATTCCCGGCCGGACCCGAAACAAATCCGGAAACAGAATCGGGGCACTTGCCTCGCTCGCCAGAAATCTTATATTCCTCCTTCACACAACAAACTCGACCATGGTTGAATCCCCTTGCCTCTAACTGTCCTATTCTCCCGTCGCCGTCAGTTCCGCCGCTTCTTGCAGCGTCTCCCGGTGCTCGGGCAACTGCGCTTGCAGCGGCTGGTGAACCGCCTGAAATTGCCGGAATACACGCTCTTCGCGCTGGCCGCGGTAGTGACCGGAGGCCTGGCCGGCCTGACGGCCGTGGGTTTTCACAACGCCATTGAATTCTTTCGTGAGCTGTTTTTCAGCCGCAGCCGGGAAGTCATCGGATTTCTCGGCAGTCTGCAAATCATCCTGCTGCCGGCGATCGGCATGTTGCTGCAGGCCGGCATGATCATGCTCTGGCCCAGCCTGGCGGCGCGCAAGGGCGTGCTGGAGGTGATCAAGGCCGTCACCGCGGCGGGATACTATATTCCGCTGCGCGTCACGCTGTTTCATTTGATTGCGCCGGCGATTTGCATGGGCTCGGGCGGCACGGTCGGGCCGGAGGGACCGGCGGCACAGATCGGCGCAGGCGTGGCTTCGCGCTTCGGCCGCGCGCTGCGGCTGTCCGACGTGCGGCGCCGCATTTTCACGGCCGCCGGCGCGGGAGCCGCGATTGCTGCGGTGTTCAACACTCCGCTCGGCGGCGTGTTCTTCGCGCTCGAAATCGTCCTGCTCAACGACTTCCAAACCGGCACCTTCAGCGCCCTGCTGCTGGCTTCGGTCGCCGCCAGCGCGGTGTCGCGCACCCTGTTGGGCAACCAACCGGCGTTTGCGATCACGGAAATCGCCATCGGCCCGGTTTGGCATCTCGCGCTGTACACGCTGCTCGGCCTGTGCGCCGGCGTGCTGGCCGTGTTGTTCCTGCGCTATTCCGACTGGCTGCACAGCCGCCTGCGGCCGCATCTCAAAGGCTGGCGGCAACCCGCCATCATGACGGCCGCCGGCTTGCTGGTGGGCATCGCCGGATTCTTCTTTCTCGATTTGCTCGGCATCGGCTATGAGGGCATCAACCGCGTGCTGCGCGGCGAAACCGTCTGGCAGGTGGCGCTCGCGCTGTTGGTTTTGAAATTCTTTCTGGTGCCGCTGATGCTGGAATCCGGCGGCTTCGGCGGCGTGTTCGCCCCCTCGCTGTTTCTGGGGGCCATGCTGGGGCTGCTGTTTGCCACCGGCTGCAACCTGCTTGCGCCCGCTCTCGGTTTCCGGGTTGAGGTCGATGCCTACGTGTTGGTGGGGATGGGCGCGATGCTGGCCGCCATCAACAGCATTCCGCTGGCGGCGATTCTGATTCTGTTCGAAATGACCAATGATTACAGCTTCATCCTGCCTCTGATCGTGGGGGTGGTGGCCAGCTCGACGATTGTGCATCTCGCGTGGAAGGACAATCTCTACGCCCGCAAGCTGCGCAAGGCAGGCTACCGGCTGCAGTCGCCGCGCGCGGCGAACTTGCTGCAGGGTCTGACCGTGCGCGATCTCATGCGCCGTGAAAAAGTGGAGGTGTTGGAGGAAGATGCGCCCCTGCCGCAAGTCATCCGGTTTTGCGCCGGCAGTCCGCGTGCGAATTTTTATCTCAAAAGCAAGCGGGGCGAATTGACCGGCACCATCACCATGAACGAGTTGCGGCAGGTTATCACCGAATACGAATCCCTCAAGCAGAGCCGTCTGATCGCCCGCGATATTGCGCTGCCGGGGGTGGTTACGGTGGCAGAGAACGATGAGCTGGATTACGTTTTGCGGCTGTTCGGCAGCCATTCGCTGGAGGAGTTTCCCGTGGTGGCGCCGCACAATCCACGCGAGATTCGCGGCAGCCTCGAGCGCCGTGATGTGATCAATGCCTTCAACAAGGCAAGCCTGCAGCAAAATCTCACCGCCGGTTTGGCGGGCAGCTTGCGCACGCTCGAAACCATCAAGCACGTCAGCGTGGCCAAAGGTTTTTCCCTGGTGGAAAAAATTGCGCCCGCCGCGTTTGTGGGCAAATCGCTCGAGGAGCTGAAAGTGCGCAGCCGTTTCGGTGTGGAGGTGATTCTGATCAAACCCGGGCGCGATCCTTTGCAACCGGAAAAAAATGGTGCCGCCCTCATGCCCGCGGCCGGCTACCGGATTCGCGCGGGAGATGCGCTGGTGCTCTTCGGAGAGGATGAGAACCTCGCGGCCCTGGAGCAGATGTGAAAAAGGGACGGGGATGGCACGGGCGCTTGCGGGAGGGGCCGTCGTTCTTTTCTAAATTACGCAGCGCGGTGGCAGCGCCGGCGATTTCCTGCGCCTGATCAACGCGACGAGGCGAGGGCGAAAGGGACCTGGGAAGCGGTGAGACGGCAGCGGGTCGCGAGCGTCTCATCAACGGCCCTCGCCATTTGATCATCGCCTGCCATCGTGCGGACTGAGAATTTGATCCCCGCAAAGACCGGCGTGCCACCGGCATCATTTTTCCCCGGCACCCAGGCGGCCGGCGATCTCATACGCGGCGATGCCAAAGGCCACGGCCACATTGAGCGAATGCTTCCGGCCGCGCATCGGCAATGAGAGGATGCCGTCGCACTGCGCCAGGATTGCGGGACTGATGCCGTCGAATTCATGGCCGACGATCAATGCCAGCGGAAAGCGGCAGGCGCAGGCCCGATAATCCGTGCTGGTTGGCGTGTTTTCCAGGGCAAACAGCGCGTAGCCGGCGCGTTTCAGCGCGGCCAGCGCCTCCTGCGTCGTTGGGAAATATTCCCAGGCCACGCTTTCCTCCGCGCCCAATGCCGCCTTGCGAATCTCGGCGCGTGGCGGGGTGGCCGTCATGCCGCAGAGATAGAGTTTCTGCACGCCGGCACCATCGGCGGTGCGAAAAATGGCGCCGACATTGTGCAGGCTGCGAATGTTGTCAAGCACAGCGACGAATTGGGGCAGGGGATTCATGAGGCAGAGTTGGCTGTTTAACCGGCTTGCAGGATTTCACTCGGCTTTTCATGTCGCGGCAAGATAGCATGGCGCCACCTGCGGTGCAATGGAAATCATCACGGCTGCCCGCCCAACGCGCACCAGCCGCAACCAGGAAGATGATCCCCAACGGAAGCTGATCTCCAGCGGATTGCAGCACCCAATTGCAAAGCCTCGTCCATCGGGTTTTTCTGTCCAGTGAGTACCTTTTTGCTTCTTTTGCAAGGATATCAGGTGTAAGGGACTGCGCCAGTTTTCAGACAAACTGAAAACCCGGTTTTTGCGGGCGGTCCAGGATTTTCCAACGAATTGAAGAACCCCGCAGTTGCGATTTTATCGGCTGGGTTCCTCCATCTGTTGAAAGGCAGTTGGAATCCTTTTCCAGGTTTGAAAAGCGAATCACCCAACCCGCTGGTGGCGGCGATGCTCCGGCCAGCGGCAAAGCCCGCTTGACCTTTGTGCAATTTTTTTTTACCCTCCTGCAAATGGCTGCAGGAAGGTCACATAATTGAAGGTGGATGAATATGCGATTATTTGAAAGTATGAGCGAGTACAACCACGAAGAGGTTGTGTTTTGTCACGATCGTGACTCGGGATTGCGGGCCATCATTGCCATTCATGATACCACACTGGGACCTTCGCTGGGCGGCACACGCATGTGGCCCTACAAGACCGAAGAGGAAGCGCTGCATGACGTTTTACGGCTGGCGCGCGGCATGACGTATAAAGCCGCGGCCGCGGGTTTGAACCTGGGCGGCGGCAAGGCCGTGATCATCGGCGACCCGGCCACCGACAAGGATGAAATGCGTTTTCGCGCCTTTGGCCGCTTCGTTGAAGGGCTGGCCGGCCGCTACATCACTGCCGAAGACGTCGGCACCGATGTGCACGACATGGAGTGGGTGCGCATGGAAACGCAGTGGGTGACCGGCATTTCCGAAGCGCTGGGCGGCAGCGGCGATCCCTCGCCGGTGACCGCGCGCGGCGTCTATCACGGCATGAAGGCCGCTGCCGAAGAAGTGTTCGGCACCTCCTCCTTGCGCGGCCGCAAAGTCGCGATTCAGGGCGCCGGCCACGTCGGCTATTTCCTCGCGGATTTTCTCACCAAGGAGGGCGCCAAAGTCTTCATTGCGGACATCAAACCGGCGCGGGTGCAGCGCGTGGTCGACGAGTTCGGCGCCACCGCCGTGGAAGCGGACAAAATCTATGAGGTCGACGCGGACATCTTTGCGCCCTGCGCGCTCGGCGCGATCATCAACGATGCAACCATCCCGCGCTTCAAATTCCGCCTGATTGCCGGCGGCGCCAACAATCAGCTCGAAGACGAAAAGCGTCACGGCAGGATTTTGATGGAGAAGAACATTCTCTACGCCCCGGATTACGTCATCAACGCCGGCGGCCTCATCAACGTCGCCAATGAGATCGAAGGCTACAATCGTGAGAAGGCGCTCAAGGACGCCGAGGGCATCTACCACATTCTGCGCGAAATCTTCGCCATCGCCAAAAAGGAACGGGTGCCCACCAACGTGGCCTCCGACCGGCTGGCGGAACGCCGCATTGAGCAGGTCGGCAAACTCAAACGCATGCACGTGATCAGGCCGCCGCGCCAAATTCGCAGCCAGCGCTACGCCTGGTGAAGCCGGAGCGCGCGCGCCAGGCTGGCTGCGCTCCGCCAAGCGTTGCGCAGTTGATTTGAAAAAAACAAATCAAGGGAGGGGGTGCCATGTCTGCACCGGCAGCATTCTCCGAAGCCGCGCTGCACGAGCTGTGGCAGCGCCAGCGCATTCCACCGGAAATGCTGAAGACCACCGCAGGCGAGGGGATCGAAGTCGTGACCCCGGGCCGGCATAACCGCGATGCCGGCCCGGATTTTTTGCAGGCCACCCTGCGCCTCGCCGGCCGCCTGCTGCAGGGCGATGTCGAATTGCATCTTGATGCACGCGATTGGACCAGTCACGGCCACCATCAGGATCCCGCCTACAACAATGTCATCCTGCATGTCGCGCTCGCGGAGGACAACCCCGCGCCGGCCGCGCTCACCATCACGCGTGAAAACGGCCTGCCCGTGCGGCAACTCCTGCTGCCCGCTGCCGTGCTTTCTGCCCCTGCTCTGCCACCCGCGACCCTGTTGGATTGCCCGCTCAGCCGCACCACCCCCGAAAAAATTCTCGCCACCGTGCGCCACGCCGGCGGGCTGCGCTTCGCGGCCAAAGCGCTGGCTTTTGCCGAACAGGTCAAGGAAGGATCCTGGGATCAGGCGATCTATCGCGGCTTGTCCGAGGCGCTGGGGTATGATAAAAATCAGGAGCCGTTTCGGCGGCTGGCGGATTTGCTGCCGATTGATTTGATCTTCGCGGAGTTGCGCGCCAGTCGCGCCCACCCGCCGGCCGTTTTGGTGGAGGCGCTAATCTTCGGCGCGGCCGGCCTGCTGGCTCATCCTGCGGCAGAGGGCGAGACCGAAGATGCCGCGGTCACCGCCTATCGTGAGGCGCGCCGCGAGATTTGGGAGCCGCTGCGCCACAGCCTGCAAATTCGGCCGCTGCCCGCGGCCGGTTGGCGTTTCTTTCAACTGCGGCCGCAGAACTTTCCCACGCGCCGCCTCGCCGGGTTGTGCGCGATGATCCTGAAGTTTTATCGTCACGGCATTCTGGAGCATCTCGCCAGCCTGCTGGAAGTGCCGGGCAGCCGGCCCGCCGCCAAAGCGCGGGAACTCGTGCGCTTTCTGGTTTGTCCGGCGCAGGGCTTTTGGCGCCAGCACTACAGTTTTCGCGATCGTGAAACCACGCCCGCGGCCAAACCGGGAGATTTGATCGGCCGCGACCGCAGCCGCGACATTCTCGTCAACCTTTTGCTGCCGGCGCTCTGGCTTTACTATCGCGAAGCCGGCAACGCCACCCGCCAAAATCAAGTGCTGGAGATTTACAGCCACCTGCCCCGGCTGCAGGAAAACCGCCTCACGCTCGCCATGCAACAGCAACTCAGCGCGGTGCATCCGCTGGCGCGCGGCCTCGCGGCCTCCGCGAGAAATCAGCAGGGCCTGCTGCATTTGCAGAAGCTCTACTGCCGGCCGTTGCGCTGCGCCGAATGCCTGGCGCTGCCGGGTGAGGTTAGCGCACCAGCGCCATCTTGATTCTTTGCTTCTGTCCGTCCGCGCGCAGTTCGGCGAAATAGATGCCGCTCGCGGCAGGCGTCCCGCTTTCATCACGTCCATCCCAACGCACCACGTGTTCGCCGGCGGAGTAGAATCCGCTCAGCAGCCGCCGCACCAGGCGTCCGGAGAGATCGAAAATGCGCAATTCTACCTGTTGCGCCCGCCTGAGATCGAATCGGATGCGTGTTTCAGGGTTGAAGGGATTGGGGTGATTGGGATGGAGTGCCGGCCGCCCTGCGGCAAATGCCGGGCTCTGATGGGCAGCCGGCCTTGCCAGTCCCTCCATCCCCAGATGTGACAACTCCAGTTCGGCAACCAAGGCCTAGTCCGAATCGGGGTATTTATCGAGCAGCTCCTGGTACAAATCCGCCGCCTGCCGGCGATTGTTTTCCGCATCACCGCTGCTCATGAGCTGGTACAGCGAGGCGGCACGAAAGAGATAATCCGCCTCGCGGTCGGCCTTCTCGCGGTTCTGCTCGAGCAGGGCGAGCGCCCGGTCCAACGCTTCTTCACAGCGGCCAATCTGCACGAGATACGGCAGGCTGTGATCCTGCGCGCTGGTGGCCAGCGCGGTCTTGGGGAATCTTGCAATCAGGTCATCCAACCGGGTGACGATGTCCCCGCGACGATCGAGACCGATCTAGCAACGAATCAAACCGCTCACCCCAAAACCAACGTTGGCGGCCGCGGGATCGGCTTCGAGCAGTTTCGCGTACAAATCCGCCGCCGCCTGCAAGTCATCCTGAATTTCCAGGGCAAAAGCCTCGGCAAAATCGGTGGCACCTTTTTTCAGAGCAGCATTGTCATTGCCGGCTGCGAGGCTGGGAATTTCCGGCAGCACCGGCAAATAGTCAACCGGGCCGGTAAATTCCTCGGCCGGCGGAATCACCTGCACGCCGTGATTGGCGGACCAGTAATTGCGTTCGGCTTTGATCAAATCGCTGCCGCTGCCGTTGATGATTTCGTCTCCGCCGTTGTCGTGGATCTCATTATAGCCGTATCTGTCCTTCACGGAATCCACGTAAGCATCATAGCCGAGCAAGGGATAGGAGTTGTTAGCGGTGTTTACTGCTGCGCCGCCATTGTTTGTGATGAGATTGTTGCCGTAGTCCGGCTCTGGCCTCACGCTGCACACGGTCGGGTGACTGTTGGCATTGCAGGAAATGCCGTGTTGCGCATGACCGGTAATCCTATTGAAGCCGATGTAGGCATTCGCGCCATTGTAAAGGTAAATGCCATGATACGCGCCGTTCGCCGCGATGAGGTTGGAAAGGATCTTCATCGATCCCGCAGCGGCCGAGGAGACGACCCACATGCCGTATCCCGAGTTGTTTTGAATGGTGGAATGTTGAATCGTGAACGGACTGGAGTATTCCGCCATGAAACCGACATAGTTGTTCGTGAGCATGGCATGGTCGATCGTGACCTCACCCGGGGTGTTTTTCAAGCGAATGGCATTGCCGGTGTTTCTGACGGTGCAATAAGCAAGATTGGAGGCCGCGCTGGCGTTCTCTATCCAAATGCCGGACCACGTGCCGGTGGTGCCGCTGCGGTCAAAGATGATGCCCTGTGAGCTTGTGCCGGTCGCTTGCAAGCTGCCCTTGATGGTGAGTCTCTTCCCCTGCGCAAACGCGACCGCTGTGGCGCGCTCGATGGTCAGGGTCACGCCATTGTTGACCGTCAAGTTGTTGTTCACATACACTTCGCCCGACCAATAGCGCGCCGCCGTGAGGGTGCCCGACAAGCCACTGCTGACACGAAACAGCCGGCCTTCGCCGGGATTGAGCGTGACCACGAAATCGGTTTCGCCGGCATCGAACGTGCGATAAGCCACGCGGTTGGCATGGCCATCCCACGGCATGCGGCTGGCGAGCACGTCTTCGATCAGCCGCCGGCTGCCGCTGCTGGTAAGCGTGACGGTGAGGGTTTGCGTGTCGCCATCATCGCAGCGGCGGTTGACCAGCAGGAAATAGTTTTCACCGCTCGTCTGATGAGTGAAGTCACCGATCTCGATATAATCGCCACCGATGATATTTTGCACGATGCTGCCGCCGGGACTTTCGCCGGAAGTGTGCGCGCCCTGCCAGTCCAATGCCGCCAGCTCCGGCCCCAGGATTTGCAGATTGCGGTTGATTTCGGTCACGGCCTGATACTTGGCTTGATAGCCGGTGAACACCGTGTGGCCATTGAAGACGTCATAGTTGTCGGAATGGTCCGGGATGCCTTGCTCACTGCCCTCGGCCACCAGACCCGGGAAACGCACAGCAGCACAACCGCCAAAATTCTGAACGGCCCAGGTTGGATAGGCGAAATAGAAAACGCCTTTGGCGCCGTATGCCAGGCTCAAGTACACCATGGCGCGAATTTCCGCCGGCGAGGGCGGGCGCAACATGGCAGCGCTGTTGTCGCATCTGCGATAGCGACCAAGATTGAAATCCAATTCGCCATGCACCTGGGCAATGTACCACCACACCAGACCCTGGCTGATTGCGGTTTCAATGGCCGGCAGCAGGGAGTTGGCAATCATATAATCGAATGTGCCTTGCAGCAACGCGTTGTAATTGCCGCTGCCGGTATAGGGAGCCACCCCGGCACTGTCAGCGGCGCCGGCCGGCATGAAGCCTGTAGGCGCCGGAATGCCCGCATGAATGGGGTAGGCATCGACCAAAATTTCGTACGGATCGGCTGCGTCCATAAATCGATTGAAGCTGGCGTTGACTTTTGGGGTCCCTTGTGAATAGTTTGGTGTTGCAGTGATTCCTCGACCGCGGCCCGTGGCCGAGCCTTGCATGCCCGCGGTGTTGAGAATGCGCTGGTCAACGTAGTTGAAAGGCTGGTAGCCGTTGTGATTCGGCTCATCTCTTAGATAAAAGCGCTGCAGAAGCGGATACGAGGTTTGGGAAGCGAAGAAGGAGGCATCGTTGGTGATGTCGGCGTCGCGTTGGCCGCGAAAGAGTTGATACGCGCCGCTGAGATGGGGATGCACCACGCTGTCTTCCAGCGCGACAAAATCGAGATAGGTATTCACTTGATCGTACCACCACACGCGCACATCGATGTTGGGATTGTTTTGTGCGGTTTGGGTAACTGCGACCGGCATTTTGAAAAACTTCGGCAAAGGTGCCGGCGGTGGCAAAGTGTACGCAACTTCAAAGGTGCGGAAAGCCGTGCTGCCGCCGAATTCACCTTCGGTTATCACTCGTTGCGCGAGGATATTCGCGCCGTTGGCAATTTCAATCCGCACCACTTGCGCGCTGGAATTGCCGGTGAGGTCAATACGCATGTTCGCGGTTGCCACCCAATGCATCCGCTCATAGAAATATTGATCATCGGGGACAGGGCTTTGGACCATATAACCAGCGGAATGCTTGCTGACACTATCTTGCCAAACGCTTGTGCCTAGGCTTGTACCAGGCTCACCTGTTTGGTGCGAAGCAAAGTAGTTACGAATGCCACTAGCGTCAACTGGTTCCTCAGCATCATACCTCATCCTTTGCGCAAAGGACGGATAATAGATGTTGCGCTCGAGCACGGCCAACACTTTGAGGTTTCGATTGTTCTGCAAGATGTAATTGAGAGTATTGTTCCGATCCCAGCCTCCATACGCTTGAATCCAAGTGAAGTTCATGGCACTTACAGAATCAATCGCGCTTTGGTTGCCACCGAACCAAATCCCAATGGGAAATTCCTGTGCCCATGCGCCGCTAACGAGGGCACAAAAGAGCGTCAGCGATAAAAATATTCTGCGTTTCATGGCGATAACTCCTACATTGAATTTTGAGATTCATTTTACAACTGTGAATTTTTGGGTTTGTTCAAACAGGATTTGTGTGCTGTTGGGCGCTATTGCTCTAACGCGGATGAAATAGATGCCATTGGGAACAGCTTCTCCTCTTTGATCTTTACCGTCCCAATGAATTTGATGCTGACCTGAAACATATTCGGCATAGAGCAATATTTTCACCTCCTTTCCAAGAATGTTGAATACCTTCATTTCGATCATGGCTCTTCGTGGCAGACTTAATTCAAAAATAGTTTCGCGATTGAAGGGATTGGGGTAAGCTGATCTAAGAACAAAGTCGGTAGGTATTTTTTCCGGCTTGTTGGCTTCAACGCTGGTCGGTATGCGTGGGTCTCCTAAGAAAATTCCAAAGTATCCTTCGTATCTACTCCAAGGTTGATTGGGAGCACCGATAACAATGTCACAATAGCCGTCGTGGTTGATGTCCCCAACACCACTGACACTTGAACCAAAGGCGCCTTCTAGAGTTTGCCCACGAGCGGCATCAAAAAGATCATCCAGTGCTTTACCACCAGCGTATACAAACACAATACCGTTGCCTTGGCCCGTACACTTCGCCGCTATGAGCAAATCTTCCTCATCGTCGCCGTTCATGTCGCCGGCATTGCAGATTTCGTTACCGAAATCGCAACTGCCTGCTGGCGCATTTATGATAAAATCCGGTCCGGCTTGAAAACGTTGTTGAAAATCAGAACCTCCATAGTGAATAAATACCGAACGCTGTGAAGAGTCAGCAAAGGTCCACAGCAAATCGACACGATCATCACCATTGACATCAAAAGCGGATAGATCATCAAGAAAAAAAGCAGTGCTTGCTTTAGGACTCGTTAAATCGACAATAGTGTCAATTTGAGCGCTGCCAAAGTAGATGTTCAAATAGCCAAAGAAAGCCTCTTGTACTGCATGATCATACCCGCGAATAGCCAGATCATCGAAGCTATCATCATTGAAATCACCGATGGCACATCTCCACCCCAAACCTGCGTTAGGACGGCTACCTGGAATGGTGAGATCGGGCGTCGATTTCAATAAAGCGCCACCGAAGTAAATATACACTTTGCCTGGCGCGGTGATCACTAAATCATCAATTCTGTCATTGTTCAAATCTCCGGCGCACATTGCAAATCCGAAATGGCTCCCCTCTCTTTCTGCTGGCAGCTTAAATCGCGGTAAGGTGTCAATACCTGTGGCAGTACCAAGATAGACCAATACCGTATCATTGCGTTCGACGTTTACGCTTTTCTGCACGGCCAAATCAGTGAAGCCGTCGCCGTTAAAATCGCCATGTTCCACGTTAGCGCCACCAGGAATAATCCATCGAGGTGTCGTATCTTGTGGAGAAACGATATGATAAAAAAGAAGTCGCGCTGCTTCTATGGCAGGATTATATCCTTCGACAACCGCTACATTATAGGGGTTGTTCGGATGGCTACCAACAAAACCTTTTACACGTGTGCCAAGGCTGGTTCCTTGTACATGGCCGAAATACTCCAAAAAAGCTTTCATCCGCCAGGGCGTTTGCGCTTGCACGCACGGTGGCAGGGTCATCCAAAGCAAAGAGAGAAACAGAACAAATGAGCACCGTTTCATGGCTCTGCTCCTTTGGGAAGGTGTGGTTGAACTGTGAGAATTTCGCTTCAGAAAGTGCGAGTGCGAGATGTAATCGAACCGGAAAGGAACTTCAAAGGCCCAGGGCCAAAATTCGGAACGCGCTCAAAGCCGGATTATTGCAGGCACGGAGCCCAATGTCACTAACTTTTTAAGCAGGCAATGACAGAAAAATGATTGGCAAAGAGTCCACAGCTTTTTATTGCCACGATGAACATTTCTTCGATGATTGCAAACCACATATTTATGACAGCCATTTTTCTGTCATTGCTTTTGCCCAAGCAAGCTCAACCTTGTCAAACAGCTTCAATCATTTTCACAAACAAAGGCAAGTAGTTGGAGAAATTTTTTGCCTTTGGGGAAAAGTTAGTGCCATTGGGCACGGAGCCCCTGACAGCAGTTCCCAAACTGATCTCCAGGGTTTTCAATAAGCGGGCCACAATGCTCGAAATGATGACCATCGGGATAAAGTCAGCAGTTCTGCAAAGTTGTGCTTTGCCGTCCGCATTAGATGGTCGAGTTTGATTCGCATAATTGAGAATCCGGGCCAATGCTTTCTTTGATTTGCGGATCTTGTCGGCAGTCTCAGGCGCTCGGTTCGCCCCTTTCTTTACATCAAGGATGCCGGCCGTTGCGCTGCAGCGAATGCCTGGCGCTGCCGGGCGAGGTTAGCGCGTCAGCAGCATCTTGCGCGACGCCACTCGGCCACCGGCCTCAAGGCGATACAGGTAGAGGCCGCTCGCCAGCGCCGAGCCGTCAAAGGCGGCGGCATGTGTACCGGCCGCCTGTTGCGCCTGCACCAGCGTTGCGACTTCCCGGCCCGCGAGATCGAAAACCCGCAGAGTAACCGTCGCTGCCTCGCTCAGGTGATAGCGAATGAGGGTGTGGGGATTGAAAGGGTTGGGATGGTTCTGTTCGAGATGAAAAAGCAGCGGGGTGTTTGCAGCAGCATGCCTGCTCTCGACCTGCACGACGGCACCGTTGTTGAAATCGAATCGGCTGCCGTTGGGCAAAACATGAACGCGGGCGCGGTCCAGCGCCGCGGACTGCCGCGGCCCAATGCTGCTCGCAGCGCGATAGGCCGAAAAATCCCGCCATTGCGCCGGCCGGCTGTCGAGCACCAGCGCAGGCGTGAGGCCGGCAAAGACGGCCACGCCGTTTTCGCAATAAAGATGACTGCCGGCATCCAGCAACACGCCGAATGCGGCCTGCGCTTTGGCCATGCCCCACAGCCAACCGCTCAGGCGGTTTTCATAATAGTCCGAGTCCTGCCAGGCGCGCGGCATGATGATCATGCTGCCGAGCAAACCCAGTCCATTGCCAAGCGTGAGGCGGCCGCGATAAGCCGCCGTGGTTGAGACCTCTGTTTGCCCAACGCCGGCGCTGCCCGCGAGTTTGGCGTCATTGCCGAGAAACAAAATCGCACGTCCCGCTTGCGTCGCTGCGGCGAACGCCTGGCCGGTGGCGGTGGCCGGCGCGAGATGCGCCGCAACGCTGTCCGGCAAATTGCCGGTGAAAATGAGACCGGCGCTGCGTTCAATCCGCGTGGCAGCAAGCTGGTCATTGCGAGAGGAGGAATCCAGCCACAGCAGGTGGGAGGAAAAACCGCGCTGTGCGAGCTGCTGTGAAACGGTTTGGGCACTCGCGCCAGCCGCCGGTGAGGAAATGATGCCGAGCGTGTCCTGGCCTGCGGTGAAACCGGCGAGAAAACCCGCAAAGCTGCCGCCGGCGGCGAACCAGTCACTGGTCTGATCACTGCCCTCCAGCCAGAGGCCGGCGCCGGTTGTTCGAAAAGGAGAAGCTGAAAAACTCGTTGCACCGGCCGGAGGAGTGAGAATGTGTCCGGCCGCCAAATCGAAGCGAAAGCCCGCGGTGAATTGCTGCAATTCCAGTTCGGAGAGCGCCAGCGGCTGATTCGCTTGCACGGCGCAGGCGGTGCGCTCACCGGCGCGCAACAAGGTCACGGCGCCGGAGCCGAAAACTTCTGCGCTGCCGTCCGGCGCAATGGCGAGGGCGGTGCGGTCGTCGACGCCGATGCCGGTGAGCCAGCGGCCCTGCTGGCTGCGATACACGGCCAGCATCGCGGCCAGCCGGCCGAGCCGGCCGCGCTCGTAGAAATGCGTGTCGGCCAGCGCATTGGGCACGAGCGCGAGAAAGCCGGAAGTGAAGGTGATACCGGCGCGCAGGGGGTTGCGCAACGCCTGGCGGGGATCGACGGAGGCTGTGCGCGCGTCGAAGACGATTTCGCTCAATACCATCGCGCCGGCGCTGGTGCCGCCGATCGCGCCGCCGGCTTGAAACACCTGCTGAATCGCCTGGCCGGCGAGCGTGCCCTGCCACAACGAGACATACTGCCATTGATCCCCGCCGCGCAGAAACAATCCGCCGGCCCGCAAAATGGCGCGATAAGTGGCCGAGTCATTCGCGCTGCTGCGGCTGTTGATCACCAAATTGGCCGCATTGGCGGCACCCAGGGATTTGAAGTAGTTCGGCAGGAAGGAGGAAGGGCTGTCATAATGCAGAATCAAAATCTCGCGATTGGGCGCGTGTTGCACCAGCCAGCGATAGGGCGCATCCGACCAGTCGTTGTAGTTCTCGGAGCCGCCGCCCACCAGCAGCACGCTGCCCTGCGCCAACAGGCTGCGCAGCAGCAGGAGTTGAGCAAGCAGCAGCCACCGGCCGGTTTGCCAAACTGATTTCTGCATTGCTTCAAATCTCTCCGCTGCTTTCGTGAGGCCTGCATTCTTGGGGGATCACTTCGTCTGCGACAATGTCAGGTTGACATGCATCTTCCCCCGCAGATGTACTGTTCTCCTCCCGCGGCCGGACAGGCGGCGTGAATGATCCTGCAACGGCTTGGCCGTTACACTAAAATCCCCGGCGTTTTGTTTTAAGGATACTCGAAGTTTGAGAAACCTCGGTTCAGCCGGGGTTGAAACATTTTCAAGCAGACGCCAACACTGCAACGTTGAGTCGCAAGAGCCTGCTCATGATTTGCGGCTCTGGAAGAATTTTTTCAAGCCGTCATGCCACGCCTCAGAACTCCAGGCCCACGGCGAAGCGGTGCACATCCGGCAGCAGATCGTGGCGCGCATAGGCATAATCGATGGCAAGATGGCTGTTGGCCATCGGCCAGGACAAGCCCACGCCGAAGCAGAGATCCTCGTCATCATAGTTGTAGCGATAGCCGCCGCGCAGGAACAGCCGGTCGAACACGCCCAGCTCCGTGCCGAAGTTCACGCGCTCGCTGTTGTCGTTGGGATGGGTGACATCCGAGGCCAGCCGCCACGCCAGCGTGCGGGAGCGCAGCAGTTCCATTGCCAGACCGACTTGAAAGTGCAGCGGCAAGGGATAGGCTTCGGTTTCGAGCATGGCGGGCGCCAGGCGGTTGCGTGGCGCGTTGGGATCGGTGTCGAACGTGTAGGACAAATCCCGGCCGGCCATGCGCATGTCGCCGCCGAAGTTGCTCAGGCTCATGCCGATCACCGCCTCTTTGAACCACAGGCGGTACTGGGTGCCGAGGTCGAAAGCGATGCCGGAGGCGGTTTCATTCCAAATTCTTTGCTGCACGTACTTGGCGGTGATGCCGGTGCTGAAGCGATCGCTCAGCGCCCGGGCATAAGTCACGCCGATCATCAAGTCCTGCGCATCGAAAAACTCGCCGGTGCCATCCTGGGCATATTCAGTGGTGACTTCCATCCGATCCATCGACAAGACGGTCACCGCCGCGCCGAGACTGCCGACCTCGCCGACGCGCAGGGCGTAGGCGGCGGAATTCAATTGCATGGTGGCGCGCCAGGGGGTGTGCGCAAAGTAAACCGATTGCCGCGTGAGGTTGGCAATGCCGGCGGGATTCCAGAACAGCGCGCCGGCATTGGCCGCGGTCGCGACATACGCGCCCGCCATGCCGGTTGCCTGCGCGCCCACCGGAATTTGCAAAAACTGCGCGCCAGCCGTGCCAAGATTGGGATTCTGCGCCTGCGCCGTAAACGCAACACACCATCCCAGCAGCGAAAGTAGATGCTTTTTCATAATATCAACCTCGGGGTTTCGAACTCCCTGCTTGTTATCCTCTTCCTCTTCCTCCTCCTCCTCCTTCTCCTTCTCCTTCTCCTTCTTATCCTTCCTTTTCCTTCTTGTCCTTTCTGTCCTCTTTGTCCTCCTTGTCCTCCCCTCCATGCCCCTCGCCCGCCTCAGCGAGGCGATTCTGCGCATTGCTACGCAGGCCAATAATGAGGCCGGCGAGCCGTTTCAGCATGCGTTTGCCGGCAGTCGTGTCTGCCGGCGTCAAGTGGCCTTGTGCGCAAGGACATCCGGTGCCGCGGCGCATTCCATCGTCGAGCCACTGGCGATTTCCAAATAGCGCGAGCGTTCCTTCATCGAAAACCGGGCGTTGCCCTCAGCCAGGTTGAGTGCAATCGAAGTGCTGGCGCGCTCGAGTTGATCGTGCATGACCCGGCATGTTCTCAAATCCTCGAGCCGCGGCGCCAGCCAGGCCGCAAATTGAATCGCCTCCTGGTAGGCCAGCAGCTTCTCATGATCAAAGTGGTATTCCATGCCTGCCCCCCGTGTCCAATCAAATGGCTCAACTTGGGCCTTCGTTGATTATGCTCCTGCTCCTGCTTCTACTCCCACTCCTACTCCTACTCTTACTCAGGAGTGGAAGCGAGAGTAGGAGCAGGAGTAGGAGTAAGAGTAAGAGTAAGAGGAGTAGTAATACCTCACTTCACCACCGCGAAGCGGTCGAGTTTTTCCGCGTTGCCGGTTTTCACGAGATAAAGATAGACGCCGGTGGCGATTTCGCGGCCCGAGGCCGAGCGCAGATCCCAGGTGGCGACGCCGGTGCCGTCGTTGTGCTCGATGGTCTTGACCAAATCGCCGTCCAGCGTGAACACATGAATCGTGCAGACCGGCGGCAGATTGACGAAGCGCAGCACGCGCAGCGGCTCGCGGCGCAGTTGCCCGAATTCCTCTTCGAAACTCGAGGCGACCAAATACGGATTCGGCACGACGCGCACCCGCCCCAACTCGCTCTTCACCGTGTTGGCATCGACGCTCGGCGAGCTGGTGGCAAACTGAAAGCGATCTTTGTAGGTGAGCGGCTGGGGATTCGCCGCCGGCGGTACGATCGTGAAGATCAAGCCGTTGCCGGTCGCATAGGGCTTGCCCAGCGCCAGCGGCCGCACCGGCAGCACCACCACGCCGCCGCTGAGGACTTGCACACCGGGCGAAATCACGACGGCATCGCCGGCCTCGGGAAAGAAGTCGAGCGGTTCAGTCGGCGCGGGATTGGTGATGGTGATCTGCAGCCCCTCGAACGTGAACGCCGTGCCCGAAACATAACTCTGGCCGCCCCGCAGCGTATCGCCGGTGGTGGCATCCAGAAGGTCGAAAGCTGCATCGGAACGGAAGCGCAGCGCGTAGCGGCGCGGCACGGTGGCCTCGAGGTCGGCAATGGCAGCCTCAATTTTGGCGGAGAGATTACCGGTCACCTGCGTGACCGCGGGCAGGATCTCCGCAACAAAAGTCTGGCTGGCCGCGCTCGCCTGATCGGTGGCGCTGATGATGAATTGATAATTTGAATTGCCGCTGCCGATCTGCCGGAAGTCCGTCACCAGGGGCGGGGTACGGCCGAGGGCATCCTGGCGCGGCACCACCGCGACAATGTTGGGCTCTTCCAAGGTGGCGCCGCGGCTGGACTCCAGGCTTTCGACGGCCTCGCTGCCGCGATCGTACGCGGTGAGCGAGTACCAGTATTCGAAACCGTTCACCACGTTGGTATCAAGGAAGCTGTATTGCAGACCGGTGTCAGCGCCCAGGCCGTTGACGAGATCGAATTGCGCCAGCGGCACCGGATCCGCGCCCGCGTTGGGAAACACGTTGCGATCGAGTTGATCCCAGGTGGTGCCCTTGTCCAGGCTCTTGTACAAACGGTAGCCCTCGAAATCCAGGGCATTGGAAAACTTGTCGCGGCTGCGTTCGGAACGATCATCCCAATACAGCGTGACGCGGCGATTGCCCGGCACCGCGCTCAGCTTGGGCGGCTCCGGCGGCCGCGCCACTTCGAAATCGAGCGCAACGATGTTGTGGGCGGTGCGGGTGTTGGCGAACAGTTGCTGCCGGTCCGGCCCGGCCACGATGGCGGTGATGAACGTCAACGTGTCGCCCACCGCCAGGGTGTAGGGCCCGGAGGCCGCGATGGCATCGGTGTCGTTGCCGCCGGGGTCCTGGGTGGTGAGATCATCGAAATGCAAATTGGGGGCATTGGCGCCGGGGTGGAGAAACTTCGGGCCCAGCGGCGAATTGTACAGGCTGGCCGCGCTGGACATCAGGCCGTACTGCACCGAATCGACGTCGACGACATCGAGATCTTCATAGAGAAACCAGTGCATGTCGGTAATGCCCAACTGCCGGCCATTTACCACGGGCGTGCGCAAGAAGGCCACGCCCATCTCGCCGGGAATATTGCCCGGCCATTCGCTGGTGTAGTTGTCGGCATCGTAATCGTACAGGAGCTGCAATTCGTGATCGAAGCCGATTTTCTCATCCGCCCATTCAGGATCGCCGCCGGAAACGTTGCCGACGTCGATGTCCATATACATCGCGAAATAGAGGCTGTCGAGCCGGCGCCGGCCCTTGTTGATGAGGTCGAATTTGAAGAAGATCATGTCGGCGGCGAATTTCACGCCGTAGGCATAGCCGGTTTGGTGCACTTCCAACCCGAGAATGCCGCGCTTGCTGGTGTTGTTGGAATCGCTGTAGACGCAGTAACTGTCCTGATCCGAGCGGATGATGGGGTTGCCCTGCGCGTCCTTGACCGGCCAGCCGGTGGCGGGCCAGGTTTGCGGCCGGTCGCTGAACGCGATTTGAGCCAGCGCGGGGTTGTGATAGCCGCCGACCGCCTCCCACTCTTCATTGGTGGTGAAGCGGCCCTGCACCACGTTGTTCGGCACGCCGACCCAGGGATTGATGCGATAGATGTAATGCCGGCCGCTGCCGATGGGATATTCTCCCGAAGGGCCCTGGCTCAAGCGCCGCGGATAGAGCTTGCCGCGGTTTTCGAAGAACAATCCGATGTTGCTCTTGTTGTGCGTGCCGCCGGCACGATCGCGAATGCCGGCGAGCGCGGCGGGAGAGTTGAGGAAAAAATTCCCCTCTTCACGCTCGCGCGCGATTGTGGGGCGTTGCGCTGCAAGCGCGGCGGGCAGCAGCGCGCACAAGAGCAGCAGCTTTTTCATGAGGGGCAAGCAGGTTTTGCACAACATCGTCTCACCTCCATCCGGCGAAATCACATCCTCAACCGCAAGCCCAACCGCACACGGCGCGGCGGACCGAAATTCGAAGGATCGCGAATGTACTCCGGCGAATTGTTGCCGACCAGCGTGACATCCGGCAGGCCGGTGTCGGAGTACACGGACAACACATTTCGATAATTGGTGAGATTGAGCGCTTCGGCAAAGGCGGTGACCTCCAGCGCGCCCAGCCGCCAGTCCTTGCCGATTTCCGCATCCAGCGAGAGCGTCCACGGCATGCGTTCGGAGTTGCGAATCACGAAGCCGATGTCGCGGCCGCCGGGCGTGTAGGGATAGCCGCTGCTGGTGCGCAACACAAAGTTCCAGTAGGTATTCGCCAGCGGCTGCCCGCCGAACAGGCGCGGCCCTTCATTCTTCCTGAAGGTCAGGCTGGTGTTGACGTTGATGACGTGCGTCTTATCGAAATCAAGGTAATAGAGCAGCGTCGATTCCTGCGTGCCGGGATACTGCTCGGTTTCCGAGGAGGCGCTGCCCTTGGCCACCGAGTAGGTGTAGGTCAAGCCGCCGGAAAAAATCTTTGTGCGGCGCATGGTCACGTCGATTTCAAAGCCCTTGATGTTGGCATAATCCTCGTTGACATACAGCGTGTAGCCCACAAAGCGGCCTTCGAAATAGGGGAAATAGTAGTGCGTGCCGATCAAGCCGGTGACGTCCTTGTAATAGGCGGTTACACTGGCGGCCAGGGTGGGCGCCAGTTGCTGCGCCACGCCGACTTCATAGGCCACCGTTTTCTGCGCCTCGAGATCAGGCTGGCCGAACAAGGGCTCGCGCACATTCAAATCGTACTGGCTGTTTTCGTAGAGGAATTGATACTCGGGATTCTGGAAGAAATGGCCGTAGGAAAAATGAAAGTTGGTGCGGTCGGTGACGGGGTGCGCAATGCCCAGGCGCGGGCTGACCTGCCATTTCTTCGAAGCGGCCACCACGGCCGCGGGGTCGAGCGGGTTGGCGCGAAAGGGCGCGCGCTGATCGGCGTAATCCAGGCGCACGCCGGCATTCAAGATCAACGAGGCGAATTCCATCTTGTCCTGCAGGTAGACCGCGGCTTCCACCGGTTTGCGGGTGTAGTCGTTGATGTAGGGGAAATTGCGCTTGGGATCGTAGATGCTGTACAGCCTGAGATCGTGACGCTTCAGCTCCAGCCCGGCTTTCACTTCATGCGAAGGATGCGCCTGCCACACCCAATCGCCCTTGGCATTGAAGGTTTTGGTCCGGCTGTCAATGTAATCCAGCGGATGAGCGCGCGCATAGAATTCGAAGCCGTTGCCGGCGGTGGACACATAGACGCGATCACCGGTGGCAAGATATTGTGCGGGCGGGAGGAAGTTCTCGTTTTCGTCCATCACCCCCAGGCGGTAGCTTTGCTGAAAGTAGGAAAGCTTGAGGTCGTAGAACGCCTTGTTGCTCAGCACGTGTTTCAGGCCGAGCACGGCGTGATCGCTGTGGGTGCGCGATTGCGCGTATTGCTCGGGGATGTACTTCCAGGAGTGGCTGTAGCCCTGGCGCGCGCCGCGCGTCAGGCGGTAGCTCAGGGTGGCCTTCAGCGCGGCGGAAAACTTCTGCGACAGCTTGCCGAGCGTGGAAAACTCGCGGTTGTAGCCGAACGGCAGCCAACTGCCGCGCCGGTCATTTTCACCGCTGACCAAGAAGCTGAGATGGGGCACCAGCGGCAGCGGCCCGCTCGCCGAGGCAATGAAGCGGTTCTCATCATAGCGCGAGTAGGGCGCGGCAAACTCGCCGGTGCGGCCGTCCAGCTTGGCGGTGAATTTTTCGCTGCCTTCGCGGGTGACGATGTTGACCACGCCGCTCAGGGCATCGCCGAATTCCGCGCTGAACGTTCCCGAAAGAAACTCGAGCTGCTCGATCGCGTCGTTGTGCACGCGCGTGCCCAACCCGCCGAACAGCGGGTCTTCGATGTACACGCCGTCGACAAGATAGGCCACTTCATTGCTGCGGCCGCCGCGAATATTGATGCTGTTGCCCTCGCCCACCACGCCGGCGCGGAGCTGCAGCACTTCCACGAAATCACGCACCGGCAGCGCTTGAATTTCTTCGCGGCCGACAATGGCCACCGTGCCGGTGGCATCCTGGCGCACCAACGGCCGCTCCGCCACCACCACGACTTCCTCACTCTCCAGCAGGCTTTCGGTGAGTTCCACGTTCAGCGCCGTGGTTTGATTGATCGCCACCTTGACGTTGGCGACCGCCACCGGCCCATAGCCGATGAAATTTACACGCGCGGTGTAGGTGCCCGGCGGAATGTTCAGGATGACGAACGCGCCGTTGTGATCGGCGGCTGCGCCCAGGGTCGTGCCCTCCAGTTGAATGCTGGCGCCGGGCAGGGGTGCCTTGCTGGTCCGGTCGACCACCCGCCCGGCGATTTTGCCGGTGGTGCTGGCCTGCGCCAGGGAGAGGGCGAGCAGCACCGGCAGGCCCGTGCTCAGGATTTTTTTCATCATGTCGTTACCCTGCGTTGTGGTTTGCCGCTCCTGCGCTAGTCGCCCAGGAATTCCTGCGTCTGTTGCATGATGCGGGACGATTCCTGGAATACTCTGCTGACTTCCCGTTTGTTCAGCAGTGCGATCTCGGTGACCAGGGCATTGATCACGACGGAGATCGCCGAGATCGAATTGGTGTACAGCATGTTCTTGGTGCGCACCACCAGCACGCGCGTGGCATGAAAGGTGATGGGCGCCGCCAGCTTGTCGGTGATGGCCACCAGCGCGATGCCCTTCTCCGCTGCGTAGGCCGCCCCGGCCACGGTCTCCTTGGAATAAGGCGGGAAGGAAAAGGCGACGGCCACGTCCTCCTTTTTTCCCAGCGCCAAATGCTCAACAAAGCGCATGGTGCCGCTGGAAAGCGGCCGGGCGTCGATGGCGACTTGATTCAATTCATAAGCCAGAAGCTGCGCCAGCAACTTGGAAATGCCGAGCCCCATGGTAAAGACGCGCGCCGCGCCCAGCAGCATCTGCACCACCTCGCGAAACACCTGGCGGTCGAGATGCTGCAGGGTCTGATTGATATTCTGCACTTCGTGCTCGGCCACCAGGGTCAGCGCCTCTTCGGGTGAGTGTTTTTCGAAGGCGAGCATGAAGCGGTCGGCGGGCGCGAGGTTGGCCTGCAGCGTCTGCAAGACCTCCTGGCGCAGCGCCGGAAAGCCGTCGTAGCCGAGGTTTTGCGCGAAACGCACGATGGTGGCCTTGCTCACCTGCAGGGCCTCGGCCATGGCGTCGGTGGTGAGAAAGGAAAAATCATTGGGCTGCTGCAGAAAGTAGTCAGCGACTTTTTTCTGATTCGCCGGCAGGCGTTGATAAAGCGCCAGGATTTTCTGCGTCAGCACCGGCGCATGCTTGTGCTTGCGACTGGGCATGTGGTCTGGCCAGGACTTTCCCGGCGCGGAGCGCAACGCCGGGGGGCGCTGCACTCCGCCCGTGGGTTGGCTACTTCATCAACAGCATCTTGCGGGTGGCAGTGAATTTCCCGGTGTGCAGCTTGTAGAAGTAAACGCCGCTGGACAAACCGCTGGCTTCGAACGTGACCACGTGCTCGCCCGCGGGCCGCAGGCTGTTGAGCAACCGGCGCACCTCGCGGCCGCTGGCGTCGAAAATCGTTAACTGCACGTTGGCAGGCCGGGCCAGCGTGAAGCGAATCTGCGTCGCGGGGTTGAAGGGATTGGGATAGTTTTGCTGCAAGGCGAAGTCTGTGGGCGTGTCGGCTGGTGACGCTTCCACGGCAGTGAAAATGGCGTCATAGCGCGTTTGTGCCGCGGCGCTGGCCGCCAGCAATTCACTCAAAGAAGTCCCATAGACCACGGCAAAAACGAGTTCTGCCGTATCGCCTGCGGCGATCGTGACCAGCCCGCCGTTGTGATGATAGATGCTGCCATTCGCCCCGACGGTAAGGGCATTGTCAAAACCCGAGGTGGCGGTCATGGCGTAGCGGGTGGAATCTGTCGCCTCATCCGCGTTGGGATTGGGGGAGTAATCATCCCAATCGCGAATTTGCACCGAATACGCCGGTTTGTTGAGCAGCCGCGTGCCCCAATAGGGCGTTTGGCCGGTGCGATAATAGTAAGCGGTGTTGCCGGCGGCGTCATAGGCCACGGTCTCGCCGCCGTAGGTCTGTGACGGCCGCGGGATAACGGCCGCGCCCAGATGAAGTTCGAGCGGGGCGGCAGTGGTGTTCACCGCTTGAAACCGGATGAAGACATAGGGGGTGTTGGTCCAGGACATCACCGTGTGCACCACGCGAACGGCGGGCGGTTCACCGGAATATTCGTTGTCGGTGATGCATTGGTAGGCGGCATCGACGCCCGGGATGGTAATTTCGGCGGCGGTTACGCTGGTGCTGTCACCATCTTCGTTATAATCGAACACGTCCTCCTCGCTGAGCGCCGCAATGAAGCTCATGCGATCCACTTCCCGCGCGCTGCTGGTGTAAGGCGATTTGCTCACGCGGAAGCGGCCATAACTGTTGAGATTGAAACCCAGCACGCCGTTGTCGCCGGTGGCGCTGGGTTGGGCGCCGGCCAATTCAACCCCGAGAAATGCCGCGATGAGAACCAGTAGCAAGGATCTTTTCATACGTCCTCCCGTGCGAGTGAAAGGTAAGACAGCAAAAGAAAGAATTGATGAGCGCCTATCGCATATCACAACCGGCGGCTGCCGCAAATTTCAGTGCGGCCCCCAATGCCTCAGCACGGCGAGCGTGATGAAGACCAGCGCCGCCGTAAAGAACAGCGCCTGCAGCGGCAGGATCCAGCGCACCCACTTTTCAAACGGAATCTTCGCGATGCCGAGCACGCCCATGGTCACCCCGGAAGTGGGAATGATGAGATTGTTGAAGCCGTCGCCGAATTGAAAAATGAGCACCGCGGTCTGCCGCGTCAGGCCGAGCAGATCGCTCAGCGGCGCCATGATCGGCATGGTGAGCGCCGCCTGGCCGCTGCCCGAGGGCACGAAGAAATTGATGCAGGCCTGCACGAACAGCATGAGATAGCCGGAAATGACGGGATGCGACTGCGCCGTGAGGCCGGCGAGCGCGTTGAGAATCGTGTCGATGATTTTGCCGTCGGTGGCAATCACCAGAATGCCGCGCGAGAAGGCGACCACCAGCGCCGCGGTCATCATGTCTTTGGCGCCGGCGATGAATGCCTCCGCGGTTTGGTTCAGACTCATGCCGGCCACCAACCCGCTGAGCATCCCCATGGCGATGAACAGCGCGCCAATTTCGGTGATGTACCAATTGAACTCCAGCGCGCCCACAATCAAGCCCAGCACCGCCAGCACGAACACAGCGAGCACCAGTTTTTGCCGCCGGCCCAGCGGCGCCGGCGCCTCGCCGGCCTGCTCCCGCCGGCGCTGGCGGTCGAGTTCATACACCGGACTCGCGCGCGGGTCGCGTTTGACTTTGCCGGCGTAGCGCATGATGAAAATCACCGCCAGCAGCGTGACCACCGCCCACACCGCCAGCCGAAACGGCAACCCGGAGAACAACGGCAACTCCGCAATGCCCTGCGCAATGCCAACCGTAAAGGGATTGAGAAAGGCGGCGGCGAAGCCCGTACCCGCGCCGACGAACGGAATCGCGACGCCAACGATGGAATCATAACCCAGCGCCAGCGCGAAGGGGATGAAGATGAGCACGAACACCAGCACCTCTTCACTCATGCCGAACGTTGCGCCTGCCAGCGAAAACAGCGTGGTCATCAACGGAATGGCGGCCAGGCGCAGGGCCGGGCTGCGTTCGAGGGCGCGGGCGGTTGCCGCAATCGCGCTGTTGATCGCGCCGGTGGCGGTCACCACGCCGAAGGCGCCGCCGGCGATGAAGATGAAGGCAATGATGTTGGCCGCTTCCACGAAGCCGCGAATGGGCGCGGCCAGCATGTCGTCCAGGTTTTGTTGCTGCGGCGCCGTGCGCTGATAGGTGCCGGGCACGACCACGGTGCGGCCCTGCTTTTCGGCGCGCGCGAACTGACCCGCCGGCACCATCCAGGTGAGGGTGCCCATCAGCACGATGATGCTGAAGATCAAAACCAGCGTGTGCGGAATTTTGAGAGCTGTCATCGCGGCGCCAGTTGCAGAACTTTCTTGGCTTTCAAATCGAAGCGCGCGCCGTGGCGCAGCACATGCATGCGCACACCGCTGGCGCGCAAGCCGTGGGTTTCCGGATCTTGCAGGGTTTGCGCCTGGGTCGCGTCATACACGATGACGCCATGGTCGCCGATCACTTCGAAGGTCTGATCGGGTTTCACCCAAAGCGCGGTGCCCTCGTCGATGCCCAGGCCGAGCAGTTGTGGCTGCTCCAGCACCAGGCTGATCAAACGGTTGTGGCGCCGGCGCCGCACGAAATGCTGATCCACGATCGCGGTCTTGAGGAAGCCGAAGCCGGGCGCGGTCACGATATTCTCCGCCTCGATTTGGTTGAAGGTCGAATCCGCCACCGGCCGGCGTTCGTCGCCGGTGATCATCACCTCGCTCATCACCGCGGCGCCGGCACTCGTGCCGCCGAGCACCGCGCCCGCGGCATAGAGCTGGTGCAGGCGGCCCTCGACTCGCGTTCCCTGCAACGCCGCGGTCAGGCGCGATTGATCGCCGCCGGAAAAGAACACGCCGGTCACGCCCGCCAGCAGGGCCAGGACGGAATCCGAATCTGCCTGGCTGCGGGTGATGTTCAGGGCCCTCGCTTCGCCGCAGCCGAGCGCGAGCAGCTCTTGCGCCTGCTCCGGCCCGACCTCGTGGGCATAGCCGCTGGCCATGGGAAACACCACGACCCTCGCCCGGCTGCCGCCCGCCAGCGCCACGAATTTTTCCATGATTGCCGCGCCGCGCTTGCCGCCGCCGATGATCAGCAAATGACCTTTGGGCTGGCCGGCGGCGCTGAGCGCGCTCACCAGCACGAAGAGGACAACCGCGCCGCCACCGAATCGGTGCTTCATACCTCGGAGCCTTCCCTCGTCAGGATGAATCACTGCGGTCATGCGCCGGTTTTACGCCACCAGCGCGAATGCAATCTCAGCGGTTTTGATCAAGTCTTCAAGCAGCACGAATTCTTCAAAGCTGTGCGGCTTTTGCGCACCGATGCCGAGGTTGACAGCCGGGATGCCCTTGGCGTTCCACACGTTGGCATCGCTGCCGCCCATGTATCGAATCGGCTGCGGCGTGAGCTGCACCCGCCGCAGCGCCTGCTCCAGGCGCTGCACCACCGGCGAATCAGGCGTCAAAACATAAGGGGCGAAATCCGTCTGGCTTTCGAAGCGCAAAGCTTGGGGATGGGGCAGCGCCTGTTCGCAGGCCTGCCGCAATTCGGCCAGGTGCCGGCGCAGGCGCTCGGCGGAGAAGGAGCGCATCTCGCCCTCCACCGTGACGCGATCGGGCACGACATTGGTGGCTGACCCGCCGGCAATCTTGCCGAGATTGAGCACCAGGTCGGCATCGATCCGGCCGCTGGTCACGCCCGCCAGGGCGCGGCACGCCAGCGCAATCGCATTGACACCCTCCTCCGGTGCCACGCCGGCATGCGCGGCCTTGCCGAGAAAGGTCATCTTGAATACGGTTGAACCGGCGGCTTCACGAATGTAAACGCCGGGCCGCTTCGAACAATCGAACACGAAGCCGCCGCTAATCTGGAAGGAGGAAAGATCGAGTTGGGCGGCGCCCAGCATGCCTAACTCTTCGGCCACGGTGAAGGCCACCATGAAATTTTGATGAGGAAAACTTTCGCCGGCAACGGTTCGCAGCAGATGAACCAGCACCGCGAGGCCGAGGCGGTTATCCGCTCCCAAAATGGTGTTGCCGCTGGAGCGAATGTCGCGGGCACTGACGACCGGCTGCAGGCCGGCGGTGGTCTGCACCGTATCCAGATGCGCGCTCAACAACACTGTCCGAGTGTTTTCCTTGAAATCAGGGGGGAAACAGAGGAGATTGCCGGCGTTGCCCTGCAAGCGGCCGGCGGCGCCATCTTCGTGCACCCGCACGCCCGCCGCCTGCAGCAGGGCGGTGACTTCATCGGCGATGCGGCGCTCCGCGAGCGAGACGCCGGGGATTCGGGCCAAATGCAGGAACAGCTCCCGCAGGCCCTCGACTGGTGCACCGGTGAATGACATGGAAAATTTCGTTTCTCTTCACAAACAGAAAGAAATTTTTGTTGCAGCGAAAGTAAGAAATTTTACCATTCTGTCAAGCAGTTTTTTTGCCGCAGGCGTTTTTCTTTCCTTCGCCCCAGACCAGCATGGCCGCCTGCCCGCCGGTTTGCCCGCGGCCAGTTTGTGGCTGCCCGATCGCCTCATTATGAGTTTCGCCGGCAGAATTTTTTTGGCTGACGGCCTGCTGGCGCAAGGTTTGCGATGACAGTGGCAAAAATGCCAGTGCCAGGTCGAGTGGACAATTTTCATTCAGTTGGCCGTTACTGGGTCATCGGCAAAAAAAATAGCTAGTTCCAGGGAGAAACTTCTGTTCCAACTTGACGGTTTAAGCTGGCAAATCTTGAGCAGCTCAGGCTGGAGATTTTCCAGGGCAGGCAAAAAGTGGTGAACTTCTGACATTCCACCACCTGAAACAGTGCAGGCATTTTTGCTTCAGTCTGGGCCAAAGCCTGCCGAAAAATATCAATTCCGAAATTGTTCTTGCATTTCTCTGCAAAGCAGTTAAATTCCAAGCCACTGTTGGGTTTCGACTTACTCCTCGCTTATCATCCCACCCAACAACGCATGACCACGCCTTTTGCATCCGTTACAACTGCCCGTCTTCCTACGGCTCAAGCGGGCAGTCGCCGGTGATGGCTGCACTGCAAGAGTTCCCATTTGCACAACCGACCCACACCCTCACCAGACCTGAGTCATTCAGGCGGCATCGGCGTTGCGGGGAGCGGCATTGATCCTTGACAGAACGTTTCGCATTCGACTGAAAGTCGCTGCGGAAATTCTTACGCAATTTTCCAGCATCGGCAGATCATTTCTACCCAACTGCTGCCACCACTTTGAGCGTCGCAGCCTGCGCGGCATTCTTAGCCCGAGTTCTACAGAAGTGCACGCCAGTATTCATGCCATGGGGAGAATGGAATTTATGGACGAAACCTCGAGATCCTCGCACACCGGCAGGCAGGACACCTGCCAACCAACTCAAACCGCACTCCGCACTTCCCCCCGCTGGTTCAGGAGCGGATTCGTTGCGAGCCTGCTTACCTTCAGCTTGTCCGGTCAAGTGTCGGCGCAATCCGGGCTGGCGGCCAGTTCCTGGCCCGTTGCGCGCCATGACAGTCAATTGCGCGGCCGGGCCCTGGTCAATGGGCCGTCTGCGCCCAGCATTCGTTTTGCCGCGACGGTCGGCGCCGGAGCCTTGGGCGATCCCGTCGTGGGGGAAGACGGCACGGTTTACGTCTCCGGCCGTGTCGACAACAAGCTCTATGCCCTTACGCCCACGGGCGATCTCAAGTGGACGTTCACGGGCCACATTCCTCCGCCCAAGCAGGAGTTCTTCATGGCGCCGCCCGCGATCATGCGGGACGGCACGCTGCTGATCGCCTCGACCGACACCATCTGCACCAAGGACAAACCGGGCGAATTCTTTTACGCCATCAATCCCGACGGCACCCTGCGCTGGAAGAAAGAATTGGAAGGCGGCACCGTGTTTGCCGCCAACGTCGGCAGCAATGACAGCATCTATGTCGTCACCGATTTCTGCTGGCTCTATTCGCTCGATCCGCGCGGCTATCTCGCCTCGCCGGATACCATCGTCAACTGGCGCACCAACCTGCGCGCCCTGCCCGAAAACGCGGCCGCCATCAATCGCAGCGATTTGCCTGTTGTCGTCGCCGGTGACACCGTGATGACGATCCTGCGTTACGGCTCGTTTCGCTTCAAACGCAACTACACACCGGGCGACACGCTGCAGGGCCTGGTCGTCGATGAAGCCGGCAATCTCTATTTGACCACGCGCGATCACGGCCGCATTCTGAGCGTGAGTGCCACCGGCGCGTTGCGCTGGCTGCGCGAGCCGGATGCGAGTTTCGGCATACCCGCGCTGCCGGCGTTGGGCAGCGACGGCACGCTTTACCTCACCAGCGTGCGGGGCGGCTGGTTGCTCGCGCTCGAGACCAGCACCGGCGCGGAACGCTGGCGCATACAACTGCCGGGCGGTGATTTTATTTCGCCGGCCGTGCTCGACGCTGCCGGCCATCTCTATGCGGTGCACAGCACGGCGGGTTTGGTTTGCCTGGCGGCCGACGGCACCCTGCGCTGGTCGCGCCCTGAAGTCCGCGGCAGCCCGGGTACCTCACCGGCGTTCGGCGCGGACGGCACCCTCTACGTGAGCGGCGACCGCACGCTTTATGCGATCGGCCAGAGCAGCACCCTTCGGGTTCTTCCGCCGGTGCTGGAATTCGGGCAGGTGTGCCTCAACACCGCAACAACCGGCGCGTTCACGATCGAAAATCTCAGCAGCGATCCGGTTGCCCTTTCCTCCATTATCAGCGATCATCCCGCCTTGAGCGTGAGCGCGGCGCTGCCCGTGACGCTGGCGCCACACAGCAAAGTCTCATTGACTGCGGCGCTGTTTCTCTCGCAAACCGGCGCATTCACCGCGAACCTGACCATTTCCACCAGCAGCGGTGAGCAAGTCCTTCTGCCCGTCACGGCCGAAGGCGTCGCACCGCAAATCGCTGTGGAAGCCCATCCGGCCACCTTCGGCGAAATCTGCCCGGGTGAGCAAGCCTTTGCCGAAGTTTTCATCATCAACCCCAGCGCGACCTGCTCCCTGCGGGTGGATTCGATTGCCGTGGCATATTCCAAGACGCCGCGCACTGCACTGGGGTCGAGACAGCCCGCGGAGGCGGTGGCCACGCCGTTCGTCCTGGCGCCCAAAGATACATTCAAACTCACCGTCAGCACCGTTCAAAACAGCCCCGGCGCTTTTGAAGCCATAGTGACGGTTCGGTCGAATGCCGGCGGACCGGTGGAAATCAAGATCCCCGGCACGGTGGTGCCGCCCAAGATTGCGGGAACCGACACACTCGACCTCGGCAGCGTGCCGGTCAGCCAGGCTCGCACGGATTCCGTGTTGGTTTGGAATGACGGCCGGTGCGAATTGGAAATCAGCGAATTCCTGCTGCGCGGTCCGGAGGCCGCCAGTTTCGCATTGGCTGCGGTGCCGCTGCCGCAGACGCTGCAGGCGGGTGACACCCTGAACCTGCCGGTTACCTTTGCGCCCGCCCGTGCGGGCATTCATGTCGCGCAACTGTTGGTCATCAGCGATGCCGAGCCGGATACGCTGGTGATCGAATTGCGCGGGACCGGAGTGCCGCCCGAGCCGGCAATGGTTTTGGTTCCCTCCGACACCCTGACGCTGGAAACATGCTTAACGGACACCACCACGGGCTACCTTCTGATTCGCAATGTGGGGGCGGGTGATCTGGTCATTAGCAGTGTCTTGATCGACAACCCGGCCTTCGTTCTGGCGGCCGGGCCCTCGCCTGCGGATACCATTTCGAGCGGCGGAGAGTTTCGGCTGGCCATCCGTTTTGCGGCGCCAACATTGGGCGAGTATCGCGGACGGCTCAC
>JBBIKM010000055.1:0-1113 GCA_037445455.1 bacterium
CTGCGATCGAGTCCCTGGAAATCTGGTTTTATTGCCGGCCGGCGTCTGGTGGCGATTCGCCGAATCTTCTTGTGCGCAGGAATGCCAGCATGGTAAAGTCCATCTTTGCCGAGGTGGCGGGCGTGGGCGTGCAGACGCAGATCTATTCTTCGGAGCCGGGCGAGCAGAAAGATTCAGGTGCGCTGCGCAACACGACCCCGGCAGAATCTGAACGGCGCAAATGAGTGTCAACACCCGATGCAGCAAGGCCGCAGCGCAAAGGAAACCGCCAACCGCGAGAAACAACTTGGAAACGCTCCGGCACCTGGTCAGTGCCAGCGGCAAGTTGTTAATCACCCGTAATCAATGAATGGGCCACGGCTTTTCGGCCTTGCGTTTTGAGCGGAAAAAAAATACATTCGGCCGTTCCCAAGAGCCGTCCCATCAGCGCAAGGATCAGCACATGGTTGACCTCACGAACTCTCTCCCGCGCGAGGATCGCGCCTCCCTTCCTGCTGCGGCAGGCGGCAACGATGAGCACTGGCCGGAGAAGCCGCATGCCGCCCTCACCCAGGATCAGCTTTCACTCGAAGCCGTGATCAACGTTCTCGTCCAAAAAGGCTTGTGTACAGAAGCCGAATTGCTGCAGGAAGAAGCCCGGTTGCGGGCCGTGCGCGCGACGCTCGCCGGCTTGCGGTTTACACCGGTGCAGACCATGCGCGGGGACGAGAGCCCCAGTCATAATCATCATCTGTTGCGCAAATGGGCCTCGCGCCACCGCTGGTCGCGCAAACTCGGCACCCGCCTCTTCGGTTGGAAATGGAAGAAGATGAAGCGCTATCCCAGTTGACCGGGAGCGCGCCTCCTTGCGCATGGCCCGCAGCCTCATCCGACACCGCACAGCGAAACCGCCTGCGCGATCAACATAGAGACAGAACTTCCGCCACCGTGTTCTTGCTCACGGCAGGCGCCCGGCATGCAGGAATGCCCGCGAGGGGAATGCCGGCCTGGCCTGCACAAGCTCAACAACCTCATGGAAGCACCGCCGCCTGTCCGCGATGAGTTATCCGGCGCACCGTTTGGCCGCCGCCGCAAAATCGGATTGTTTGCCGGCCCTCTGCTGTTCGCCCTCAT